>JBNJFD010000025.1:13278-17295 GCA_051746525.1 Bacillota bacterium
CGATTTACAAAATCTTCTACTTCATCAATTAAAGCACTACCAATTCCCTGATTGCGGTAATTAGATTTCACAGCCATTCTTTCTAGCTTAGCAAAATCTTTAATAATTCTAACTCTACAAGTAGCTACTAACTGTCCATCTTTGCTAATTAAAAAATGAACTGCTTTATCTTCTTTATTATCAATCTCTAAATCAGCTGGTACTCCCTGCCCTTTAACAAAAACCTCTTTTCTCAACTCAAAAGCTTCAGTTAAATTATCAGTATCAGTTTCTATCTCAACTGTTAAGTCTGTCATTTTTTTTTACTTTTTTTATTCTTTTTTGATTTTTGAGCTGTAGTTTCTTTATTATTATTGTTCTTAGAAGCAGAGATGCTTGTTCCCTTAAATAAAGCTCCATCATTAATAATTAAATTAGAATAGCGAATATCCCCATTTAATTTACCACTTTCAAGTAATTTTAATTTACCTTCTGCTTTAACATCTCCTTCTACCTCACCTGCTATCTCTATATTTTGTCCTTCTAAATCAGCATTAAGCTTACCATTCTGACCTATTAAAATATTACCATCAACAATTAATTTGCCCTCTAACTTACCATCAACTCTAATTGATTCTTTAACATGTACTTCTCCTTCAATTGTTGTTCCTTGACTAATAATAGTACTAACTTCTTTTGTTTTAGTTTTGTTTTTATCTTTTTTATCATCACTTCCAAATAACATTGCTTATCCCCCTTGCTTAAAAAAATGGTTGTGGATTAGTATGTTCTCCATTAACGTGTACTTCATAATGTAGATGAGGTCCTGTACTCTGTCCTGAATTGCCTGATAAAGCAATTGCCTCACCTCTTTTAACAACTTCTCCTTTTTTAACTAATACTTTGTTATTATGTCCATATAAAGTTCTATAACCATAACCGTGCTCTAAAATAACTGTCCTCCCATACCCTGATTTCCAACCAGAAAAAACAACCTTAGCTTTGCCAGTAGCAACCACCTTATGATTATACCACACTCCAATATCTACACCCTCATGAAAAATTCTTTTTTTCTTAATGGGATGGAAACGGTCTCCATAACCTGAAGAAATTTTCCCTTTACCACCTAAAAGCGGCCAGCCTTTAGGTTTAGCAGCTAAATAATCTTTATAATTCGTTATTTCCTCTTTCAAATCTGATAAATCCTTCTTTTTGCGGTCAATTCCCTCATCTAAAATTGACAAATTATGTTTGGTATTTTTGATTAACGTTCCTGAAGTATTACTACTACCAATAGAAGTAGAAGCAGTAGTAGCTTGAGGCAACTGGTTATCATTGCTATTATTATCATCATTAGTATTGCTACTGATATCATCATCATTATTAAAGTCAATCATCTCTTTAACCTGCTTATTTTCTTTTTTAATTTGATTAAATTGTTCTTTTATTTCTTCCGTTTGTTGAGATAAGTTAGATAATTTACTCTGCAAATCCTTATTTTTCTCCTCTAACTTTTCTGCCTTTTGCCGATAGGGGACTAATAATTTTACTTCTTTACGTGTTATATGAAATTGATAATAATAATAATATAATACCCCTGCTAGTAAAACAACAGATAAGATAATAATATACAATCCCCATTTAAGCCAACTTTTCGGTATGTCTAAAGAAAAAATTTCCCTTTCTGTCTCAGGAATAACCTGCAAGGTTATTTTTTCTTGTTGCTTATCTTCTGACATTTTTTTCGCCCCCTTTCTTTCTAAGCAGTCATACTATTAATATATTAACAAAGATAATGATTTAAAACAAATATACTAATAATATACTAACAAAAATCGCTGGTAGTAAATTCCCAACCTTTATTTTTACTGCTTTTAATAAATTTAGGGCAATTGCAACAATTAGTAATCCTCCTACCGCAGTCATTTCAGTAATTACAGGAGCAATTAGTATCTTTTGAGCCCAACCTGCTAATAAAGCAATACTCCCTTGATATACAAAAACTGATAAAGCAGAAATAAGCACTCCTGGTCCTAAAGTAGAAGAAAAAGCAATTGCAGAAAATCCATCTAATAAAGATTTAGAATAAAGAGTAGAAGGGTTCCCTAATCCATCTTGAATCGCTCCAGTAATAGCCATAGCTCCTACACAATAAATCAAACTAGCATGAATAAAGCCTGCTGCTATTTTGCTCTCGCTACTTAATTTATTCTCTAACCACTGACCAAAACGGTCTAAATTAGCTTCTATACTTAGAATTTCTCCAATTATTGCTCCAATTACTAAACTGAAAATAACCACAGTCATATTTTTAGTCTGCAGAGCCATCTGTAAGCCGATTAATAATACTGCTAAACTCAACCCCTGCATTACTACATCTTTCAATGATTTTGATACTTTATCTCCTATAAACAATCCTAAACTGCCACCAATTAAAATAGCAATTGTATTAACAACATTTCCCAGCATGTTTCATCACCTTTCCCTACAATATTATAATATTCATTATTAACGTCTGAATTCCTGCTAAAATAAAACAAAAAAATTAAAAGTATGCCTTTTTTCTAAGGCATACTGGCTTTGACACTTTTTTATTTTTTATTTTTTTCCTGCTATGCCAGGTTGAGTCATTTCTTGAGGGCTTAAAATCTCTGCTAACTCTTCTTCTGTAAATATTTCTCTATCTAATACCGCTTCAGTAACACTTTTATCTGTTTCTAAAATTTCTTTAGCAATTTCAGTGGTTAATTTATATCCTAAATAAGGATTTAAAGCTGTTAATAATCCCAAACTTTCCTCTAATAACTTCTGACAATGCTCTTTATTAGCTTCAACTCCTCGAATACATTTCTCTTTAAACATTTCTACACCATTAGTTAACACTTCTAAGCTCTCTAAAAACTTATCAGCTAATAAAGGCAGCATCGCATTTAACTCCAATTGACCTGATTGGGCTGCTAAAGTAATTGCTTGATCATTACTAATCACTAAAAAACTAAGTTGATTAACTGCTTCAGGTATCACTGGATTTATTTTCCCAGGCATAATTGAAGAACCAGGCTGCACCTGAGGAAGTTTAATTTCTCCAATACCACCTTTAGGTCCTGAAGAAAGCAATCTTAAATCATTAGCAATCTTATTTAAATTAACAGCTAAAGATTTAAGCAAGCCTGAAACTTCCACAAAAACATCTAAATTTTGGGTGTTATCAATCATATTTTCAGCATGGGCCAAGCTCACATCAGTGTTGCGCCGCAATTCCTGAACAACCTTGAAGATAAATTTAGGCTCAGCATTTAAACCCGTCCCCACAGCTGTACCACCTAAATTAACCTTTTTTAAGCGCTCAGATACTTTGTATAATCTCCAGCGATCCCGGCTAATTGCCTCAGCATAAGCAGAAAATTCCTGCCCCAAAGTAATGGGCACTGCATCCTGTAATTGAGTCCGCCCCAACTTTAAAATATTAGCAAATTCATTTTCTTTATCCTGTAAAGCACTTTGCAAATCAGCTACTGCCTCAGTTAAAGGAATTAACAACCTCAAAGAAGCTAATTTAAGAGCTGTAGGGTAAACATCATTAGTTGACTGCCCTAGATTAACATCTTGATTAGGATGAACTCGGTCATAATTACCTTTTGTTCCCCCTAAAATCTCAATAGCACGATTCGCTACCACTTCATTAACCATCATGTTAGTAGAAGTACCAGCCCCGCCCTGTAACGCATCTAAATTAAACTGCTCTTTAAATTCACCAGCTAAAACTTCTTCACAAGCCTGAACAATAGCATTCTTTTTATCCTCAGCTAATCTATCAATCTCACAATTGACCACAGCAGCAGCCTTCTTAACCTCTACAATAGCCTTAATTAACTCCCAATTAACCCGCTGATTCGTTAAAGAGAAGTTCTCCTGCGCTCTAGCAGTATGAATCCCATAATAAGCATCATCATCTATTTCTTTAGTCCCAATTAAATCTTCCTCTTCTCTCATACTATCACCCCAATAACTAGTTGACAGTAAACAGTGGACAGTTTA
>JBNJFD010000026.1:0-17214 GCA_051746525.1 Bacillota bacterium
CCTAAACGGCGAGATAATATCCCTCCTAATTTAGTAAAGCAGTTAACATACGGTAATGCTGCTACTAACATTACTTGCTCAGTATTAATATTAAATAATTGTAAATAATCCAGAACAAATTCTTTAATCAAATCTCTTTTACTTCCCAAACCTAAAACATAAATAGAATTATTAAACTCGTCTTTACCATAAAAATAAGGTATTCCTATTTGCTGCTGCTGCACCTGATCATATAAAGGAAGGGAATAGATATCTTTTCTAGCTGGTTTTTCACCTACTGCCAGTTGCCCTACATGAATTGCAGCTGCCAGAACAGAAGAATGAGTTCCCCCATAACAATAATAAATTATTTTCATTTTATTTTTTTACCCTTTCTTTTTCAACTTGCTCTTTTGTTTCCTTGATTATTTTATCAATTAATTCTTTTTGATTAGATAGTTCTGCTCTAATTAATAGCAACCCTAAACTTTCCAAATTTAATTTAATTGCTAATTTCCCCAGCTTAAACAGATAATTGTTTACTATATCGGTATCCACTAATATCAATTTTTCTTTAATCTCAAAAAGTTCATTGAGCTTAGCAATTAAATTAAATACTATTTTTTTTTGGTTATGACATCCTAACACAGCAATATCATGCCCTTCGTCACTAGTACCTAATACCAACAAGTTCTTTTTCGGTATTATTTTAGTTTCTAAAAAAATTTCTTTAACTTTTTCTAAATCATTCTCTTTTAAGTACCTATAAGCAATTAATTTTGCTAACTTATTAGTTTTACTATTATAAAAAATAATTTTCATTTTTTTCTCCTAATGTTTAATTAAAATATAAACGCCATTCCCCAAGTCATGGGCCATAGACATAGTCAACCGTGAAATTAACATAGCAATATAATCAACTTCTTCTTCATTTTCACCATAAAAAACAGGTGTAGAACCACCATTAACTTTAGATTTGTTTTTTTCAGTAACTACAATTGCTAAAATAAAATTATTAATATCCATCACTTATCATTCCTTTAAAATTAATCAGCAGCTTCTTTTCCTGCTTTTGAAGCTAAAGGTTTTCTCTTAACCCCTTCTAAAACTGGAGTAGTTTTTACAGCTCTTTTAATACATTTTTTATCTTTTTCAATTGGAATCGTAATTATATAAACTCGCCCCGTATTAAGATTCAATCTGGCTAAAGGGGTATAATCTTGTACTCCAATATCTAATTGAACACCTAGTTGTGTTATAACATCATGAATAATTGCCTGCCGCTGACCAATATTAGCTAAAGTTGCTCGCGCATTATCATCTTTAGGGGCAACTATGATTCCTACCCCATCTTTTTCCCATTTCTTTAATGATTCATTTAAAGCAACATTCATAATCACTACTTCATCTATAACAATGTTTTTTTGTCTAGGCCCTGAAAATTCTAAATCTACAATACTTATTTTTGCAATATCACCAATTGTTTTCTCTGACATTAGTTTATACAATAAAAAAGCAGTAACCCATCCTAAACCCAATCCACCAAGTAAATTTAGTGAAGAGTACTTGAAAGTATTAAATAAATAATAACCTAAAGTTGTTACAAAAGCAGTAATCATTGCTAAATAATTCCTTGCCTCAAAAACCTTTGCAATCCCTTCAATATAGGCTTGACCACGACTAACTAATTCCGTTTCTTCTAGTTCACTTAAAAATGTTCTTTCTCCTTTCCTAACATCCCTAAATTGCTGAGCTGCGAGAACTAAAAAAGTAACTGCAACATAGTTTTCTTCTATTAATGCTGGTATTACTAAAGCACCTAAAGCAGCAGCAATAAACCCTAATGTTAAATGAATTATATAACCATGAGGATATCCAGGATATTGGCGATAATCAATTTTTAACATTACCAATCTTGCTATTGTCCCTAATAAAATTCCACTTACTATCATTTCCCAATGTTTCATAGTGTTTTCCTAAATACTAAACTATTCATCTACATCATCTCTATTAGTGACATCTTCAATAACTTTTTTTTCCTTCTCTGATACTCCTAAAGAGTCGCTAAACCATCCTCCTATAGCCCCTCTCTTATTAGTTACATATAAAAAACCACCTACTATTAAAACTACTAATAAAATAATAAATATTGAGCTAATAGAACTAGAATTTTCTTCTGTTTTTACAGATGCATTAGCACCATATAATAAATCATTTATTGAATCGGCTAATAGGTTAACACTAGCAGCAGCCATATCTTCAGAAATGACGTAAGTTCCTGCTTCAATAATTAAAGCCCGCGGAAATAAATCTTGATTATATTTCCCATTAGCATAAAAAATACCTTTAATCAAACCTGGATACTTGTTATCTGTTACAGCCTTAACTTGTTGAGCAAATTTACTATTCACTTTGATTTGAGGGTTTTGACGTCCAACAACTAATCTTATTTTAGCTAACCTATTGCCATTAATTTCAGTAACGTACTCTTGGGGGTTAGCTACTCCATCACGGTGAATATCAAATAAAGCATCTGGTCTGTTCTTAACCAACTTAACTGCTGTTCTTCTAGACCTTTCATATGCACCACCATCATGGGGGTCATGCTTAGCCTTATCTTGGATAACATTTATTCCTTTATCTGTTAAAGCAGCAGCAAAACCAGCAGCTATATTATATACATCTCCCTTTCCCGGCTCGCTGTGTTTCTTACTAGTTGGTTTATAAGATTCATCACTATGAGTATTATAAATTGCAATTGTCTTTTTTCCTTCTTGAGCCATCAATCCTTGAGAAGAAGTTAAAACTTTATTATCTGTTAGCAGGTCTACTTCCCCCATATATTTGGCAATCCCTTTATTCCCTTTGATTTTCATAACTTTATATTGTTTATTACTTTCATTAATATAATAATCTCCAACTGTTACTTTCATAGATGTTTCAAAAATAGTCTGATTTTCTTCATCAACTACTGTAAAATAATCTTTACCTTCTGCTGCTAATAAATTAGGCATTATTAATAAATTAAATATTATAATTAAAACTGGAATTATAAACAGTACTTTTTTATTCATATTCTCCCTCTTCTCTTTTTTCTGATTCAATATTATTTTCATCATTATTTAAGCTTCCAAATTCCACATCAGGTCGGGTAAACATTTGATTTAATTTTTTATTTTTTTCGTTTTCTTTATCATTACTTATTCTTTCAAAAGCTTCCCCCACTATATCAGATAATAGTACAGCTAAAATTCCAGAAATAACTATTGAATCAAAAATTCCTGCTCCTCCAATTGCAGCATGTCCTGGTACACCACCTAAAGTAATACGAATCAAATGAATAATATCATAAATTAAAAAACCTAAAATACCTGCTATAAATGAAGCTCTACGAGAATGACCAATTATATAAGCAGTAATTCCTGCTATAATAGGGAACAAATAATTGCTGTCAATAAAAGTATGTCCCTCTTCAAATTGATATAACTGTGTTATACCATAAATTACAGCACCTGTAATTATAACAGCAATTATTGTCCTTATAACTTCAATTTTATCATCTGCTTTAGACAATATATAAATAGCTAAGACAACTGGAATTAGGGCTCCTCCTATATTAATGCTAATATCAGGGTTTGAATTTAATGGTATATCAATAAAACTACCAACAATCATTAAAGTAAAGAAAATTAATAATTGAATTTTCGTTAACCCTAATTTATTAATCATTCTTTCAGCTAACCCAAAATAAATTAATAATTCTACAGCTATTAAAATGATAACACCTACAGTCAACCTTAACACCTCCACATATATAATTTTGCTTTCATTATTATTATAAAACCAATTATAAAAAATTATTCATTTAAATCAAAAAGCAGACAAATTAAAATAGGTTCCCGTATACGGGAACCTATTTTATATAAGTATTAATTTTTATTATCCTATTTTCTTGGTTTTACAATTAACTTAATAGCCGTTCTTTCTTCACCATCAATCTCAATATCAGTAAAAGCCGGAATGCAAATTAAATCCATTCCACTAGGTGCTACATATCCTCGTGAAATTGCTACTGCCTTTATAGCTTGGTTTAAAGCTCCAGCACCAATTGATTGCAGTTCAGCTTCACCTCTTTCTCTTAAAACTCCTGCTAAAGCTCCTGCTACCGATTTTGGTCTTGAATCTGATGATACTTTTAGTACTTCCATGTTAATACCTCCTCTTATTTTATAAATTATCCTGGCTCATATACTTATTTCAATATTTACAAAATAATTCCTGCTAATAATTGAAAAAAATATTCCTTTTTTCTAATTATTAACGTGATCTTTCTCTAAACGCTTAATAGAAGAAGCTAGTCCATTATTTTCCACTTTAATGATTACCCCTTGAAACCTTGTATCTCCAGTCCCTACTTTAAAACGAGTTGGCATCTGACTTAAAAATCCTTTGAGTGGTTCTTCAGGATCCATCCCTAAAATAGAATCTTGGGCTCCGCTAAACCCAACATCGGTTATGTATGCTGTACCTTTAGACAATATTGTTTCATCTGCAGTTTGAACATGGGTATGAGTCCCTAATACTGCTGTAGCTTTTCCATCTAAATATTTACCCAAAGCAACTTTTTCTGAAGTTGCTTCAGCATGAAAATCAATGATAATTGCATCAACTTTATTTTCTAATTTACTTATTATTTTATCTGCAGCTCTAAATGGACAATCATAATTCCCTAAATAAACTCGCCCTATTAAATTAATAACACCTAATTTAAAATTATCAGCATTAATAATTTTAAATCCCACTCCAGGTGTTTGAGGAGGATAATTATATGGTCTAATTACATAGTTGCTATCTTCAATAAAATTAAAAATATCTTTATTATCCCAGACATGATTTCCTGTAGTTAACAAATCAACCCCATAATCAACTAATTCTTCAACTACTCCTTTAGTTAATCCAAATCCTCCAGCAGCATTTTCACCATTAGCAATTATAAAATCAACATCTTGTTTTAAATCAGGTAGTGTTTTTCTAACTGCTCTTCTACCAGCTCTTCCAACAACGTCACCAATCATTAAAACTTTCATTCTTCTTGCTCCTCTCTATTTACATTACCCCATAATTATTTTTTTATTCATTAAATTTTAAGAAGTTGTATCATAAATAAATATTTTATTTTTCTCTCGAAAACCAAAATATTTATCATTCTTTTCTCTTTTGGCTTTTAGCAATAAATCTTCAATCGAACTTTTTTTAAATAAATTGCTATTTGTTTTTTCTATTAATAAGTCCGATTCATACTCTTCTTTAATCCTTTTAATAACAAAATCTATTTTACTTTCATTTAAATTCTCTAGTTGACTAATCAATTTTAATTTAGTTACTTTATTATAATTTTCTTTAAACAATTTAAAAGTAAAATTTTCGTTTTTGCATAATTTGTTAAATATTTTGATTTTTTTAAAAATATCCATTTTAAAATTTGACAATTTTTCTTCTGTGATTTTTACTTTAATCAAAAAAGTCATTTCTAAAGAACTAGATTGCAAATCTATATTAACATTATTAATCATTGGATACTCTATTAACATCTGAGTCAATAAATCTATACTATATTCAGCAGAACCTTCACCACTATATTTTTTTATTGCCATTAATAACACCTCAATTAATATTAATAAATATCTTACTATTTACTACTTTAATTAATTACAGATAACAATATTAAATCCTGCTTTATAGTTTAAAAAAAGATTTGAATAACTGAGAAAATAACCAAAAACATAAAAAAGCGACCATCTTTTAATGGTCGCTTAAATATTTATTTATATTTTTTTACTTAGCATATTCAATAGCCCTAGTTTCTCTTACAACTGTAACCTTAATCTGACCTGGATAATCTAAATCATCTTCTACCTCTTTAGAAACATCATGGGCCAACTTATTTGCCCTAACATCATCTATTTTATCTGGTTCTACCATAATTCTTACTTCTCGACCAGCTTGAATAGCATATGCCTTTTCAACGCCATCAAAAGAATCAGCAATATTTTCTAAATTCTCTAGACGTTTAATATATGATTCTAATGTTTCTCTTCTAGCACCAGGCCGAGCAGCAGAAACAGCATCAGATGCAGCTACTAGCACTGCTTCAACAGATTCTGCTTCAACATCCCCATGGTGAGCTTCAATAGCATGTAATATTTCTTCGCTTTCTCCATGCTTGCGAGCAATATCAACACCTATTTTAACATGAGGTCCTTCAACTTCATGGTCTACAGCTTTACCTAAGTCATGAAGCAAACCAGCTCGTTTAGCTACTTTAACATTGACTCCTAACTCAGAAGCCATAATACCAGCTAAATGTGATACTTCAATTGAATGTTGTAATACATTCTGTCCATAGCTTGTACGATACTTTAGTCTACCTAACAGACTAATAATTTCATCATCTAAACCATGAACTCCAGTATCAAATGTAGCTTGTTCTCCTACCTCATAAATCTTATCATCTAACTCTTCCTTAGCTTTTTCAACCATTTCTTCAATTCTAGCAGGATGAATTCTTCCATCAGCAATTAATTTTTCTAAAGCGATTCTTGCTATTTCCCTTTTAACAGGGTCAAAACCAGAAATAATTACTGCTTCTGGAGTATCATCAATGATTAAATCTATTCCTGTCAAACTTTCTAAAGCTCTAATATTCCTTCCTTCACGTCCTATGATTCTACCTTTCATTTCATCATTCGGTAAAGAAACAACTGAAACTGTTGTTTCAGCAACATGGTCTGCAGCACAACGCTGAATAGCAGTCGAAATTATCTCACGTGCCTTTTTATCAGCTTTTTCCTTAGCCTGTGCTTCTAAATCTTTAATTAATTTAGCAGTTTCATGCTCTATTTCATCTTCTACCCGACTTAATAATAATTCTTTTGCCTCTCCTGTAGTTAAACTTGCTATTTCTTCTAATTTTTCAACTTGTTTGTTGTGTAATTCTTCAATTTCTTCTTCTTTTTCCTGCATTTTTTGATCTCTTTTTTCTAGTTCTTCTTCTCTAGATTCTAAATCTTCAGCTTTGCTTTCTAAATTATCCTCTTTCTTAATTAACCTATCTTCAAAACGCTGTAACTCAGTTCTTCTTTCACGAAGTTCTTCTTCTACATCATCTTTTATCTTATGAGCTTTTTCTTTAGCTTCTACTAATGCTTCCCGCTTAATTGATTCAGCTTCTTTTTCTGCCCCATTAATAATCTTCTCAGCTTCTTTTTCAGCAGAACCAATTTTGCTTTCAGCAATATATTTTCTAATAGCAAAGCCTATTATAGTTCCAATTAATAAGCCACCTATAGTGGCCACTAAAATCCACATCGTTTAACTCACCCCCATTTCATTATTTAACTTCTCTATCAGGGAGGTAGTTAATATCTACCTTTAATTCAATTGTAATAATCCTAACCAACATCTCCCTGGAAACAAACATACTTTATAAATATTTTATCTGTTACTACTATTTATGTCAAGAGAGTATAACTTATATTTGCAATTTATCTCTGTTAAAAATAAAATAAAGCTGTTTTTTGTACGTTTTTAATAGTTTTTCTAATTATTAGCTACTTTAACTTGACTTTTACTATCATCTAGTTCTACTAATAAAGCTCTATCAGCTACTTGAGATAAATGCTGCTGGTGAGTAACAACAATAATTTGTCTCCCATACATCTCAGCAACATTCTTTAAAAATTTTGTCACTCGTGTAATATATTCTTCACTAACATGTTTAGTTGGCTCATCTAATACTAAAGGACCAATTATTTTAGGCTTAGAAAAAGTTTGTAATACAGCAATCCTCAAAGCCAAAGATACTACATCTACCACACCTCCACCTCGAGCATCTTGCGGTCGGTTTTTTATCTTTTGATTCCCATATTTAGAAACCACATAAAACTCTGCTGCTGGTCTACTTCTTTTTTCTTCTATCTCTACTTCAAAGCTAAATTGTTCTCCAAAGACAAATTGTAAAGCTTGAGTTACTAACGCTTCAATTTGTTCTTTCGCCTGCTGTCGAGCATAATCAGAAACTTGCTGCAAATAAATATTAACTTGTTCTAATAAATCTATTTCTTCTCTGCTCTTCTTCAGATTCTCTATAATTTGCTCTTTGGTCTCTTTTAATTGTTCTTGCTGTCCTTTTTGGTTATTATAAACAGCCTTTTTCTGCTCAATATCTTCTTTTAAAGCAGTTAATAACTGTTCTATTTCTTTCATTAATTCAACCTTCCTTCTAATATTTTATCTTCAGGTAATAGTTCTTTAGCTTTTTCAATTAATTCTTCTAATTCAGATTCTAAATTATCTATTTCTTCTTCTAATTCTTCAGGCTCAATCCCCTCTTCTCTAATCTCAGCTAATAATTTTTCTTTTTCTTCTTCTAAATTCTCTAATTTAGTCTCTGAACGAACTTTTAAGTTGTTCGCTTGATCTAATTTCTTTTTTATTTCATCAATTTCTTCTTTATAGTCTCCCATTAAAATCCCTCCTTGTAATTATTAATCAAACTATTAATTAAATTCTCATTTATCTCACTAAAACAGGTTGGGCATCTTCCGGCTTGCCTTAATAGTTCACTATAATCTTCAACCAGTTTTTTTACTTGCTTTTTATTCTGCTTTACTTTTGATTTCTTCTGCTGTATATCAGTTAATAGCTTCTCCTGCTGGTTTTTTAACTCTTTTAATCTTTCTATTTCACTTAATTTTTTATCTACCTTATTTTTTAGTTCTTGTTCTTCTTTTTTAGTAGGCAAATTATTAATTAATCTTTTGCGTTTTTTTATTCCTTTTCTTGTTTTAGACAACTTATTGCTTATCTCTTTTAATCTCATCAGCTTATCATAATCTTTAATTAATTTTTTTCTAATTCCTTTTACCTGCTCTACACCTGAAAAATTATTCATGTATTTATTTCCTAAAGCAATTCTCTGTTGATGCTTCTGATAATTTTTTTCTAATTCATCTAATCTTTGATATTTATCTAATTTATTTTGCGCTCTGCTAAGAAAATCTTTGCTTTTTTCAATATCTTTTACTTCTAATAATAATTTTCTTATCTTTTCTTTAGTTTTATTTATTTCATTCCATTTTTTAAATAATTTTTTTAATTTTTCTAGTCTCTTTTTATTATTTTTTATCTTAAGCAATAACTTATTTGCTTGTTCTAAATTCTGCAATTCACTGTTGATTTGATTATATCTTTTTATCTTCTTTTCTTTTTCCTCTAAATCACTTTTATAAGTATCTAACTTATCTAACCTACTTTTGTAATTTTTAATTTTAGTAAATAAATCTTCTTTTTTTTCAATTTCAGCTGCTAAGTCAGGCAAATGATCAAATTCTTGTAATTTGTTTTCAATTTCCAGTTTATCTTCTTCTAACTGCTGTTCTTGACGCTTTTGAGTTGCTAAGTCATTAGCAGTTTCTCTAATTGCAGAATCTACTAAGTGAACATCTAGTAAACCTCCTATAACTTTAGCACTATTTGCTTGACTATTTTTTAATAAAAATGGCCCTCCTAATTGGTGATCAAAATTTAAATTCATCTTAAAATCTTGATCAAATTCAATTTTAGGCATTCCATGAACATTAATAATTTCCTGCGGAACATCGCGACCTACTTTTTCAAAAACACTCTTCTTTCCTTCAGGGGTTATTAATTCATATCTATTTCTACTATTGCTAGGTGTTCTACTTCTAATTATTTGATATCCCGTATTAAATGTAACTTTAACCTCACAGCGACTAGCTCCTACTCTAATATAATCCGTACCTGCTGGTTCATTATAAAAAACCCAATTAAGTGCTCTAACAATTGCTGACTTGCCTTCATCTGAAGGTCCAGTAATTACATTAAATCCCTGAGCAAATTCAATTGTTGTTTGTTGATGAGATTGAAAGTTTTTTATCTCTACTTTAGTAATGTTTTTCATTTGAAATCTTATCCTCCTAACCGCTCTTGAGCATCTGAAATTCGCTCTAATGCTGCTTTTTTTACCACTTCAGATATGTTTTGGTTATTAGCTACTTCATCTAAGATATCATCGATTTTAAAGTGCTTGAAATCTCCCGCTGCACTAATTTGACGGTTGAAATCCGCTAATCTCTTTTCCCGAAACTTTTGTTTTTCTAATTCACTGCGATCTAATACTTCTGCTCCCTGTTGAGCACTTTTCAATTTTATTAATTCTATATCTATACCTGTACTTAAATCAATTAAAGCTACTTGAGGCATTCTCCCAATCTCTTTCAAATCAGCACTAACTCTAACTAAAGCTCCTGGATTTAAAAAAGAGGTCCCTTTATATTCTTTAACTCCATACCCTAAATGATAATGACCAGTAACTGTAATATCAGCTTCTGTTTCTACATCTTCAATTAAAGTATACCCTTCTTCAAAAATCGGCCTATCTAATAACATCCCATGAACTAAATGGAGGGCATAATCAACATTAGTCTTTTTCTTTATTCCATAAGCATCTGCTTTATTATCTATATTATAATTAAAGCTGTTCCCTGTTAATTGTAACTTAATATTATTTTCCTCCAAAATAGTACCTTCTGGTGGTACTATTTTAACTATACCCGCAGCTACTAACAAACCTAACATAGTTCTAGATAAAGTTTCAGGATTATGTCCATATAAATCATGATTTCCTGCCACTAAATAAATAGGAACAGTAAAGCCGCGCAGTAATTTTACAAATTCACTTACAATTGAAGGCGCAGTATCAGGGCGGTCAAACAAATCACCGCCATGCAGTATATAATCAACGTCTTTATCTTCAGCTAATTGCTGTACTTCTCTTAATTTTGTCAATAAAGTCTCTTTAAAATTATCAACACGACGGCTAGGAGTTGTCCCTCTAATATGGGTATCATTAACCACTAATAATTTCATTTTCAATCTCCTTCCTCCAATAAATCATTTAAAACAGCATCAATTATTTCAAAAGAAAAACCCTTTCTTTTCAATACTTGCGATAATTTATATCTCTGCTCATATTGCTCTTCATCTAAATAATGTTTTCTTTTTTTAGCTGCTAGTTTAGCAGCTAATTTATATTCCAGTTCAGTATCATATTGTTCTTCTAAACAATCATTGATAATATTACTAGAAACCCCTTTTTCTTCTAACTGACACCTGATCCGATAAGGACCAAACCCCTTAGTAATCCTATCTTTAATCCAACTAGTAGCAAACTGCTGATCATCTATATAATCTAACCTTTCTAATACATTAATCACTCCATTAACAACTTCTAAGCTATATTCTTTCTTTAATAACCTTTCTTTTAGCTCTTTCCTGCTTCGCTGTCGATAAGATAATAGATTAAAAGCATCCTGCTTAGCTGCTAATAACTCTTCTTGGTCTAATAATTGATTTAAAACTTGAGTAGTTAAAACTTCTCCCTTATCTAAATCAAATTGATAAATCAATTCTGCTGAAACACCTAACAAAAACTTTCCATCTACAAAAATCGAGCACCGCTGTTTATTGTTTTTTTGCATTTCAATTTTAGTAATTGTACCAACCGGCTCCATTGTTATCCTCCTAAATAATATCAGAGACCCTCCTTTACAGAAGGGTCTAATAATTAAGCAGATTCTTTTTCTTCTTCAGAATCTTCTTCAACTTCAGTCTCTAATTCTGCTTCCTCTTTCATTCCTGCTTTAACTAATATCTTTTCTTTGATTTCTTTCATCATTTCTGGATGTTCTTTTAAAAACTCTTTAGAATTCTGTCGTCCTTGACCTAAGTTCTCATCTCCATAAGAATACCAAGAACCAGCCCGTTCAATAATACCATACTCTTCTCCCATATCTACAATACATCCCGTTTCAGAGATTCCTGTTCCATACATGATATCAAATTCTGCTGTTTTAAATGGTGGCGCTACTTTATTTTTAACTACTTTTGCTTTAGTTTTATTACCTAAAATTTCATCACCATCTTTAATAGTTTGTCTTCTTCTAATATCTAAACGTACTGAAGAATAAAACTTAAGAGCTCGTCCACCAGGCGTTACTTCTGGATTACCAAATCTCACTCCTACTTTTTCCCTAATCTGATTGATAAATATACAAGTACAGCTTGATTTGCTAAGGATTCCAGATAATTTTCTCATTGCTTGAGACATTAACCGTGCTTGTAACCCCACATGAGAATCACCCATTTCTCCTTCAATTTCTGCTTTAGGTACCAAAGCAGCTACTGAATCAATAACCACAATATCAATTGCACCACTTCTTACTAATGCTTCACATATTTCTAAAGCTGCTTCTCCAGTATCTGGCTGTGATACCAGCAATTCATCAACATCTACTTCTAAATTTTTAGCATATTTAGGATCTAAAGCATGCTCTGCATCAATAAAAGCAGCTACTCCACCTTCCTTTTGTGCTGCTGCTATCATGTGTAAAGCTACTGTGGTTTTACCAGAAGACTCGGGTCCATAAACCTCTACTATTCTTCCTTTAGGAACTCCCCCTACTCCTAAAGCTACGTCTAAAGGTAATGCGCCAGTTGATATTGCTTCTACATCCATTGCACCTGCATCACCTAACTTCATAATTGCACCCTTACCGAAATTCTTTTCAATTTGATTCATTGTTCGTTCTAATGCTTTTTGTTTTTCATTTTTTGACATACAATTCACTCCTTATTTATAATCAACCATCCTTGTCTCTTAAACAACTTTTTATTTATTAGCACTTATAATTATATGATATTCACCATTAAAAAGCAATCCATTAAAACTTATACCTACAACAAAACTAACAATAATTCAACCGCTATTTATCATCTAATTCAGTTCAATTTCTGCTAAAGAATTATAAATAGGACCTTGAGCAGTTAATTTGCTTTCTATCACCGCAATTTTATCTACTACCTGTTCTGCCTGAATTTTAAAAGGGAACTCTTTTATTTTTTGACTAATCTTTTTTTTATTTTTTTCTTCTTTTCTAACTCGTCCCAGAGTAATATGCGGAGTATAACTATGTTGTTCTTTATCAAAGCCTAATTCAATCATTTTATTTTCTACTGTTTGTTGCAAATCTATCAATGGTTGTGAATTCTCTGAAATTCCAGCCCAAATAACTTGTGGTTGTTCTTTATCAGGAAACGCACCTAATTCATCAATAGTACAGCTAAAAGAAGTATGACCTAGAGGGTTTTCTTTTAATTCTTGTTTTATTTTTTCAATTTTTTTTATTGTAATATCTCCTAAAAATTTAAGAGTGATATGAAACTTGCTTTTCTTAACCCACTTTATATTACAAGAGCAATCTCGTAACATTTGCTGTACTTTATTTAATTTTTCTTTAACTAAATTATCTAATTTTACTGCAATAAAAACTCTTTTAGTATCTACCATCTTTACCCTCCCTTTTTAAACATTTGTTTATTAAGTATATTTATCTACAAATTAGAAATCTCCTCCTTCAAAATAAAACTACTACTATATTAAGCAATTATAATTTCACTTATGCATTTAATCTTTTAAAAATCTCATCCTCTAAAATTATAAATCCTACTCTAGCTAGAGTAGGATTAGAAATGATTATTCAATTAACCTCCTCTCCAAAATGAATCCACTATGGCGGTTATAAAACTTAATAATATCAACAAATTTCAAATTAAAATCTAAATGTTCTTTTTTAAAATGTAATAAAGCTACTGAATAGGGGATGCCTTCTTTATCTTTCAACCCCCTAATTCCTGCTGCTCCAGTAGTTCCTGCGTTTATAATTATTGCCCCTTTTTTTTCATAAATTTTAAAACTATGGTTATGACCATGAATTACAAGAGGCACTTTATCTAAAATAGGTTTAGCCAATTCAAATTGATGAACAGCTACAATATCTGGCTTTTTTTCTAAATCAGCTACTAACTGAGTCAATTTTCTTTGAGAATCTACTAATTCTTTTCCTGCCAAAGGTTCAACTTGGTCACTTTGAGCTGATGGATCTTCTAATCCTACAATTTTCAGCCCCTTAACTTCTATTACATCTTCTTTAATTACTTCCAAATTAGCAAATCTATTTAATTTGTCAATAATTTGAGGAGAATCATGATTACCAGGAATAAAAATATAAGGTACTGTTAATTTATCTAATCCTTTTAACAAATTAGCTTCTAAAGGAGAAGCATAATCAGTAATATCGCCAGTATCAATTACAAAATCTACTGCAAAACTATCAATTATCTGTTCAATCAATCTAACAGCTAACGGATTATTATGGATATCTGAAACATGCAGCACCTTAAAATCACCAGCAACTCTACTTAAAGGTCGCAAACCCTCCACTTTATTAAATAACGTTGACATATTAGAAGCAATTAATTCAATTTCATATCCCAATTGTTTAATATCAGACAACCCTTCCTCAATTAAGCCTAACATCCAGGGCGCAGCATCTAACATCCCCTCAAAATCAGGGTCTTGAAATTGATTTACATCATAACTATAATAAACTATAGTGCTGCATACTAATACAACTAAAATTCCAACTAGTCCTCCTGTAATAAAAGAGTAGTAAGAAACCTCCCCTAACCCCGCTCCAATCATCCCACCTAGAATCCCCAAAAAAATTAGTCGCAGTAGAAAAAATCTTAAAATTATTCTGCCTCTTTCTTGCAATAAAGCAAATAAATCTTCTTTACTTTGTAAATCAGCAATAATAGTAGCTAGCTTTTCTTGATGAATGGCTTTTAAAGTCATTTTCAAATCCACAGGCAGCCAATGAGTATTGGCCCTCAACTTCCCAATAGGAGGAAACTGTAACTCTGTCACTGGATTAGTTGATAAAGTTACATCTAATTCAACATCAAAAGCCGTTAATTTATAAGTCTTAACTGCTGTAAAATTAATAATTATCACAGCTACAATAGCTACTAATAATATTTTACTGATTAATTTTCGCATTTTTCTTTTCAAGCCCCCAATTAATAATTGATAATTGACAATGGATAATGGATAATAAAAAACTAAAAGTCAAAACCTATAAACTTTTATAATGCTCTTATTTTCAGGCTTTGATTTTGAATTTAATTGTCCATTCTCAATTGCCCATTGCCAATTAATAATGCTTCACAGAAGTGAAGCATTATTAGATAGTATGGAGGAAACCTAAGAAAAATATACTAGTCTAACAATCTTTTTCTTAACAAATTTAAAATAGTCTGCGAAGTAAGATATTTAACTCGTCGTCGATTCCCATTAAATTTCTTTTCTTTAACTATCACTTCATCTCCCTGGGCCAAGGCTAAGTAAACCAACCCCACTGGTTTTTCTTCAGTTCCGCCACCAGGTCCAGCAATTCCTGTGGTAGCTAAACCAATATCTACCTCTGCCTGTTCTTTAATCCCTACTGCCATTTCTTTAGCTGTTTGAGTACTAACTGCTCCAAATTGCTCCAAAGTTTCCTGTTTGACATTTAATAACTCTTGCTTAGCTTGATTACTATAACTAATTACTCCCCTATCAAAATAATTAGAGCTTCCTGCCACACTAGTAAAGCGATCTCCAATTAATCCTCCTGTACATGATTCTGCAGTTGCTATAGTCAAGTGTTGTTCCATTAATAATCTTGCTACTACATCCTCTAAACTATCTTCATCATAGCCGTAAATATAATCTCCAATTCGCTCTGCTAATTCTTCTTCTTTAGCTGCAATTAATTCTTGAGCTTCTGCTTTGTTATTAGCTTTAGCAGTTAGTCTAATCTGGACTCCTCCTTTCCCTGCTAAAGGAGCAATAGTAGGATTGTCTTGTTTGCTCACAATATCAGCTATTTTACTTTCTAAACTAGATTCCCCTATACCACAAGTTTTAATCACTCGTGACTCAATTACTTCTTCTTTCAAATCCTGCTCTTTAAGATAAGGAACTAAAAAGTTTTTAATCATTGCTTTCATTTCTAAAGGTACTCCTGGCACCGAAATAACAACTGTGTCTGCAGTTTCTATTAAAAAACCAGGTGCCGTCCCATTATTATTTGCTATAATTTCTGCTCCAGTTGGCAGATATGACTGTTGTAAATTATTATCTGTCATTTCTCTACCCATTTCAGTGAAATAAGACTTTATTTCAGCTACTGCAGCTTCATTCTTTTCTAATTCTAAACCTAATGCTTCAGCAACTACTCGCCGAGTAATATCATCTTGAGTTGGCCCTAATCCCCCAGTAGTAATTACCAGGTCACTTCTTTCTGCACTATGCTCTAATGCCTCTTTTAACCGTTCTTCATTATCTCCTACTGTAGTTGTATAATATAAATCAATTCCTAATTCAGCTAAACGCTGAGCTATCCATTGAGAATTTGTATCAACAATCTGACCTAATAATAATTCTGTGCCAATTGTTATAATTTCAGCTTTCATATTTAATGCCCCCTATTTAAATAACATTTTTAACACCACTAATATTATATTAAAAAACTTTCTAAAATAAAATAATTATTCTTGATATTAAGAATCGCTCATTTATATTTTTTATCGAAAACACTTAAAAAATCCTTTATCTAGGTCTTTTATTTAAGAACTATCTGATTATATAGTGCCTTTTTTTGGTGAGTATAGCCATTAAAAAAACAGCCCCTAGGGGCTGTTTTAATCTTTATATTTATCTACTTCCTGGTTTATCAAAATCTTTTCCTTCTGCACATAAAGGACATTCATCTGGTTCATACGCTGTGACATCAGCCTCATATAATGATTTAGTAGGAACACCAAACTCTACTTCTCCTCCGCTACGATCTACTAATGTAGCAACTCCAACCAACTCTGCTTCTTCTTGATCTAATACTTCAATTACTTCATTAACAGATTTTCCTGTAGTTAATACATCATCTACTACTAAAACTTTATTGCCTGGTTTCAATTGAAAACCACGTCTTAAAGTCATATCTCCCTCTTCTCGTTCAGTAAAAATAGTTTTCTTTCCTAATGCTAATCCCACAGCATAAGATAAAGTTACTCCTCCCATTGCTGGGCCAACTACAACATCAATTTCAACATCTGAGAATCTCTCTGCCAATTCATCCGCTAACTTTTGTGCCTGATCAGGATATTGTAAAACTTGAGCACACTGCAAATATTTATCACTATGTAATCCTGAGCTTAACTTAAAATGACCTTCCTGCAATACACCTGTCTTTTTGAAAATTTCTACTACTTCTT
>JBNJFD010000027.1:0-16754 GCA_051746525.1 Bacillota bacterium
TGTGATGAAGGAGAGCAATGTCCAGAGTGCCCTACTGTAGCTAATGAAAATTGTGAGGATAACTGCTAAAATATAATTGAAATTAATTTTCTAATAGTGCTTTTTCAATTTTAAATTATTGGAAAAGCACTATTTACAATTGTATTAAAAAAGGAGAGATTAAAATGAATGATGATTTTCAGAGTATAACTATAAAATATAAAAGTTATTTTGAAATTAATAACTCTGATTCAGAAAAAATCAATCTTGAAGATATAGATGTAAATGTTAGTACTAATAACTCAGAAAATCAGCAGTTTAAGCCAAGTAAAGCAGAACCTAATTTTTTAGCATTAACAGTTTTTTGGGCTTATTTTAGAGCTTGTCAACAAGGGATGATTAATTTAAATAGTCCAGTTCCTTGGAGGCAGTTTGAGAAGGAAGAAGATTTTAAAGTTGAGGGTAATGATTTTGATTATGAAGATTGGTTTAAATTTTTAAATAATATTGTGGATGATAATTGGGCAGAATGGATTAAAGATCCTCAAAAGATTAAAAAAAGGGCTTTAATTGCTTATGAGAATGAAAAATTGAAACATATCGCAATGAGATCTTTACAGAAAAAAACTATGTTAAAAGAAAAAAGTTTAAACAAAATAAAAGATTTTTTTGAAGGAATTTAATTAATAAAATCATGATTTGCTTTAAGGTAGTACTATATTTTGTTATAATGAAAATAGTAATTTAAAGAATTTTTTATACGTTTAAAGTTATAAATTCAAACTAAAATTATGGGGGGATTCATTTATGGGCCAAATTGTAATTCCTTTGGCAGCTGGATTTGAAGAGATAGAGGCACTTACTAATATTGATGTTTTAAGACGAGCTGGCTTAGATGTGGTAACAGTTTCTTTAGGAGATTTAACTGTATCAGGTGACCATGGTATTGATGTTAAAGCTGACCAGAATATTGACGACCTTAATGTAGATGAAGTTGATGGAGTTGTTTTACCAGGTGGAATGCCGGGAGCTAAACATTTAAAAGAAGATAAGAGAGTAGTAAAATTAGTAGAAGAGTTAGATGCTAAAAATGCTTTAGTAGCTGCTATTTGTGCAGCGCCAATGGTTTTAGAAGAAGCAGGGGTGATAAAGGATCGTCCTGCTACAAGTTATCCTGGTTTTGAAACCGAGATGCCTTCTTGTCGCTATCAACAGGAAAGAGTAGTAGTTGATGGTAATTTAATAACTGCACGTGGTCCAGGAGTTGCTCTAGAATTTGCAATTAAAATTGTAGAATTAATTGTAGGTTCCGAAAAAGCAGAAGAATTGAAAGCAGCAATGATAACTAATTTTTAATTAGGGATAATTGTGATGTCCAAGGGCTGGCTTCTTTTAAAGGAGTTGGCCCTTGCTATGTTTTAGATTAATTATGTGCTAGATTAGCTAAAGAAAAAGCATTAAAGTTGAGGTAATTGAAAATAGATTAGTTCTATGTTAAGATAAGTAAATAGCAAATTTGATAAAGGAGTGCCATAAAAATGAATGATAATAAAAAATTAGCATTAAATGGGTTATTAATTGCCCTTGTTACTGTAGTAACCTACTTAATTAGAATCCCTGTTCCTGCTACAACTGGATATATCAATGCAGGAGATAGTATGATATTTTTAGCTAGTATTATATTTGGCCCTCAAGTAGGGATGATTGCTGGAGGAATTGGTTCTGCTATAGCGGATTTATTAGCGGGATATCCTCAATTTGCAGTAATCACTTTAGTTGTTAAAGGTATAGAAGGTTGGGTTGTAGGAAAGATTGCTTTACAAGCAGCTAATCGGGAAAAATTAAGGATTAGAGATGTAGGAGCAGTTGCAGCAGGTGGATTAGTTATGGTAGTAGGATATTATTGTGGTGAAGCTATTTTATTTAAAAGTTTTGTAGCACCAATTGCTGAAATTGGTCCAAATCTAATTCAAGCAGGAGGAAGTGCTGTAATTGCATTGCCCTTGATTTATGCAGTATTAAAAACAGATATTACTAAAATGTTTAACAATTAATATCATTAAATTACTTGATTGAAGCAATTATAGATAATTAAATAGTTTTGAATTATTAGAAAAGGGTGGTCTAATGTGGAAGCTGGAAAGGTAAAAATTGATGAACTTAAAGGATTGATTTTAAATCAAATAACTACTAATAGCCCTAATGTATTAGTTGGCCCTAAAGCAGGTGAAGATTCAGCAGTTATTGATTTTGGTGAGTTTGTAGCTGTAATGTCTACTGATCCGATTACAGGTGTTAAAGAAGGCATGGGCAGTTTAGCAGTTAATGTAGCTTGTAATGATATTGCTGCCAATGGGGCTCAACCGATTGGGATTCAACAGGCTTTATTACTGCCTCCTAAAATTACCGAAGAAGAAATTATAGCAATTGTAGAAGATATTAATAGCGCGGCTCAAGATTTAGGAATAGATGTTTTAGGAGGTCATACTGAAGTAACAGATATTGTGAATAAACCGTTAGTTTCTTGTACAGCGATTGGGAAGACTACTAAAGATAAGTTTATTACATCTTCTGATGCTGATGTAGGGGATGAGATAGTAGTCACTAAATGGGCTGGTTTAGAAGGAACGTCTATTTTAGCTACGGATTTTGCTGATAAATTAGCTAAATTGGGGGTTAGTGCTCATGATTTAGAGTTGGCCCAAGATTTAGCTGCAGATTTAAGTGTAATTCCAGAGGGAATGATTGGTGCAGAGTTTGGAGTTACTGCTATGCACGATGTAACAGAAGGTGGTCTTTATGGAGCCTTATATGAATTAACTGATGCTTCTGAAGTAGGATTTGAGATTTATGAAGAGCAATTACCAATACATCAGAGTACAAAAGCTATTGCCAAAGCATTTGAAATTAATCCTTATCATCTAATTGGGTCGGGAATGATGATTTTAACTACCCCCCAGGGTGATGAGCTAATAGCAGAATTAAGAGCATCAGAAATCAAATGTGCTAAAATAGGTCAGATTATATCTAAAGATAAAATCATTCATAAAAGCAATGGAGAGAAGGAACAATTACAATCTATTCCTGAAGATGAGCTATGGAAAGTTTTAGCTGAGGAATAGGGGGATTAAAATGAATTGGTCATTACCTAAATATTATAATCGGAGAATTGTGAGAGCAATAGCAGAGTTTGATTTAATTGAAGATGGTGATAGGATTTTAGTTGGATTTTCAGGGGGGAAAGATAGTGCATTTTTGCTTTACTCTTTAGTAGTACTGCAAAAACATTTTGGAATTAATTTTGATTTAGAAGTTTTAACTATTGATTTAGGTTTTGAGGAAGATACAGATTTTACTAAATTAAAAGAGTACTGTGATAAATTAGATGTTAGACATAATATTAGAAGAACTAAAATAGCTGAAACAGTAGTAAATTCTAATCAACCTTGCGCTCAGTGCGCTTATTTTCGCAAAGGAGTAATGACAAAGTATTGTGATGAACAAGGGTTCAATAAATTGGCTTTTGGTCATCACTATGATGATGCAGTAGAAACATTTTTAATGAGCATTCTTTATTCAGGACAAGTAAAAACATTTCAACCTAATACATATTTATCTGCTAGGGAATTAAATATAATTAGACCCTTGATTTATCTCAGAGAAGAAGATCTAATAGCAGCTCAAGATATAACTTCTTACCAGCCTTTAACTAGTCCCTGTCCTTATGAAGGGGATACTAAAAGAGAAGAGGTTAAAGAACTAATCAAAAATTTTGATGATGACAAACAAATTTTTTATAATATAGCCTCTGCAATGCGAACAGGAAATGAAATTGATTTGTGGGCTAAAGAGTTAAACCAGGATGAAATAAAAATTAAAGTTAATCAACTATGGAATCCTAAGTGAATATAGGATTCTTTTTTTAGGATAAGATACAGTTACTACTTAGTCACTTATGAACATATAATTTTAAAAAAATAATAACCATACTTAACATTATTCACCACAAGGAAATAAACCTAAGTTGTTGAATAAATAAATAAGCTTAAATTAAAGCAAAAGAATAAAGAAGATAAGTTAAAACTTACCTTTGACTTATCAATGTTAGTAGTAGACAATAATAGAGTAAGAAACAAAGATTGACCTAAACCACTAGAAAGGATTAGTAGCTATGAGCATTTATGAGAACAAGAGGGTCTTTTATAAGTTAATCACATATTCTTTAATTTTCACTTTGCTTTTCCCAATTTTTACAGGATTATTATTTATTCAACCAGTTTATGCTAGCGATGGTACAACAAATGGCTTGTGGTCGTTGTTTAAAGGATTATTTATGTTATTAGGTTTTTCTTTTTTATCTGATAAGGTTAGTGATGATACGTTAGACGATACCTATCAACCAGCTACTCAAGAAGAGGATACAACTTCTAGTGGTTCACTTAGATTAGACCTCACTCAATCAGAAATCGATACTTTTGCTAAAATTGTCCATGCAGAGGCTAGAGGAGAACCTTTTATGGGACAAGTTGGTGTAGCAGCAGTAGTAATTAATCGTGTATTAGACTCCCATTTCCCTAACACTATTACTGATGTAATCTACCAACAACATGATGGCAAGTATGCTTTTTCTGCTGTGTGGGATGGTCAGATTTATTTAGAAGCAAATGAAAATTCTTATGAAGCAGTAGATTATGCTTTGAATGGTTTTGACCCTAGTCGAGGTTCATTATATTATTACAATCCAGTTACTGCTACAGATGGTTGGATCTTTGAAAACACAGAAGAGGTTAGAACAATTGGCAACCATGTTTTTTCTAGATTAAACACTTAAATTATAACAGGCAGGCACTTTAATTATAGTGTTTGCCTTTTTTTCTTTTTAGCAGGAAAATATTTTTTAATCAAGAATAACAGTACATATGTAAAAAAGAAATAGAAAGGACTAAAGCAATGAGCTATTATTTGACTCTTTTAGCAGGGCTATTATTGGGTTTGCCGTTTTTAAATCCCCAATTTGCAGCAACAGCATGGATAGGATTAATTCCTTTTTTAATAGCAGTAGAAAACAAATCAATTATCCAATCTTTTAAATTAGGTTGGATATTAGGAGTAACTTTTTTAAGCGTTAGCAGTAACTGGTTACTAGAGCCTATTGTTAACTTCAGCGGTTATTCTTTAGTAATTTCTAGTTTGATTTTTTTCATAGGGATTTCTATTTTAGCTTTATATTTCGCTTTATTTGCTGGCATATTGAAATTTTTAAAACAAAAATTTGAAATACATCTTTTGATTTTAGTACCACTTACTTGGACTGCAGTTGAATTCTTAAGAAGTTTATTTTCCTTCCAATTTTTATTTGTTTTTTTGGGTTATTCGCAAAGTTTCAGACCACAGTTAATTCAATTAGCTCAAGTTGGAGGAGTTTATTTAATTACTTTTATTATTGTAGCAGTCAATACTTTGCTTTATTTATTTCTGAAAAAAGAAACTAGGAAAGAAAAATTAATTTATTTAGGTACAGCAGTTTTGATTATTGTTTTTTTAATGTTATATGGAAGTTGGCAACTAGAACAACATGAACTTACTAATAAAAACATTAAAGTTAGTCTTATTCAGCCTAACATTCCTCAATTTAAAAAGTTAGACTCTGATTATTATGAGCAAATAGTAGATAAATTAATTACTTTATCAGCTACAGAAATAGAAAATAATAGTCCAGATTTATTAGTATGGCCTGAAACCGCTGTTTTGAGAACATATAATTTAAAAAAGAAATTTCCTTATCTAAATAAGTATCAAACGCCTCTTTATGTAGGCGGTTTTATTAGAGAGGGAGATGGCCCATTGAATAGTGCTTTATTAGTTAATAATACAGGTGAAATTATTAATAGTTACAGCAAGAATATTTTAGTTCCTTGGGGAGAATATGTTCCTTTTCCTAATCTAGTTCCTGATTTTATTGAAACTAATTTAAACCATATTACTCCGGGAACCAAAGCGGTGGAATTTGAATTAGGAGAAGTAACTTGGATAGGTGCAATTTGCTCGGAGATATTAAATTCTGATTATATTAGAAGTTCATACCACCAGAATGATTTTATAATTAATATTTCTAATGAAGCATGGTTTGGAGATAGTAGTGCCCCTCGTCAAGTATTACAGGCTGCAATTTTTAGAGCAGTAGAAAATCAAGTTCCCATAGTTAAAGTTGGGAATACAGGAATTAGTGGATTAATTAATTCGCAAGGGCAAGTAATTAAGAAAACAAAATTATTAACTACTCAAACTGTAACTATTAACCTGCAGCTGCCTACTAGAAAAAAGACCATCTATTTTTTAATTGGAGATATTATTGGACAACTAAGTCTAGTAATAACTGTGATTTTATTACTAACTACTGCATATAAAAAAATTAATTAAGGATAATAGTTAAGATAGTTGCAACATAAGAAGTTATTTGTTATAATTGTAACCACTATAAATTAAATAATACAATACTAGGGGAGTTCTTTAAGAACTGAGAAAGAGTTTTGGCTCTTGACCCTTTGAACCTGATCTGGGTTGTACCAGCGTAGGGAAGTTGCTTTTGTTTTGATTTCAAACACAACTCCTACTCTGGGTTGTGTTTTTTATATTTGATTTAAATTGGAGGAGGGTTAATATGAATAGTTTACAAATAAAAAAACTAGCTGAATCTGGAGTTTCTTTAGCCTTAGCTGTTGTATTAGGTTTTTTTACAGTCTATAAAATGCCTCAAGGTGGTTCGGTTTCTTTAGAGATGCTGCCGATTATTTTTATAGCACTGCGTTGGAATTGGAAAGATGGAGTAATTCTTGGTGCTGCTTATGGTATTATTCAAATTATGTTTAGCAATTCAATCTTTCATTGGGCTCAAGTAATACTTGATTATCCAGTAGCATTTGCTTTATTAGGTTTAGCCGGAGTTATTGGGAATTTATCTGAAGAAAAAACATTAACTGAGTCAAGTAGGATTATAAGTATTGGTGTTTTACTGGCTGGTAGCTTAAGATTTATAATTCACTTTTTATCTGGGATGATTTTCTTTGCTGAATATGCACCAGCTGGTCAACCTGTGTGGCTTTATTCATTAATTTATAATGGAAGTTATATGATTCCTGAAACAATAATTACTCTAGTAGTAATGGTTTTATTAAATAAAGTTTTAGTTAATAATTATTCTTTGTCTGAAGCTGGGCAGGAGTCATAAGATGGAACGAGCAATTGTTTTTTTAAATGGAGAGTTAAAAGGTAGTGCTTCTTTTTATCAACAGTATATTTCTTCGGCTGATGATCTGTTTTGTGCTGATGGTGGTGCTAAATATACTTATCAATTAGATTTAATCCCACAGTTAATTGTAGGTGATTTAGATTCTATTTCTGACAAAGTTACTGAATTTTATAAAGATAATAATGTTGAGTTTGAAAAATATCCAGTAGAGAAGGATAAAAGTGATACTGAGATATTATTAGAATCATTGTTAGCTAAAGAATATGATGAAATAATCTTATTTGCTGCTTTAGGAAAAAGATTTGACCATACTTTAGCTAATCTTTATCTTTTGGAAAAAGTCTTTAATCAAAAAACTACAGTTAAAATCATTACCCCTGAAATTAAAATTGAAGTTATTAAAGATAAAAAAATGATAAAAGAGCAACAAGGGGAAATAATTTCTTTATTTTCTTTAAGCGATAAAGTTGAAGGGATAAATTTAACAGGATTTAAGTATGAATTAGAAAATGGAACTTTAGAACGGGGTAGTAGTTTAGGTTTAAGCAATATTATTAAAGAGCAGCGGGCAGAAATAAAAATAAAATCAGGGACATTGTTAGTAATCTTCAATTATTAATTCAAATCCGGCATATGCCGGATTTTATTTTTGAGTAATTTTATGTTAAACTAAAGGACATAAATAAGGAGGGGTTTCTATGAACAGAGAAGAGTGCATTTTAGCTGCAGGAAGTAAACCGTGTACTGATTGTGGTGAGTGCTTAATCTGTGATTTAGATGAAGATAAAGAATGTGATAATTGTATGGAATGTCTTGATATGGAAGGTTTTAAAGCTGTTGAAGTTAGTGGAGTTGATTATGACGGCGAAGAAGGAATGAACCTTCAATAGTAGAATAATATAGTAACTGGGTTTTAATTTAAAAGGGGGGATATTATGAAAATAGCAGTAATTGGTGGTGTTGCTGCAGGGACTAGTGCGGCAGCTCGGGCCAAACGCAAGATGCCAGAAGCAGAAATTACTATTTTTGAACAGGATACAGATATTTCTTATGCTGGATGTGGATTGCCATATTATATTTCAGATGTAATAGCAGAAAGGGCAGAATTAATTGCTTATACTCCAGAACAATTCCAAGAGAAAAAAGGAGTTAAAGTTAAAACTAATCATCAAGTTCAAGAAATTTTAAGAGAAGATAAAAAAATAGTGGTGAGGGATTTGAGCCAGGAAAAAAGTAAAAAAGTAAAATATGACAAATTATTAATTGCTACTGGAGCTAGTCCTATCAAACCCCCAATTGATGGATTAGACTTAAACAACATTTTCACTTTAAGAAATGTTAATAGTGCTGATAGAATCAAGAATTTTATTAAATCAAATAATCCTCAACAAGTAGTTATTGTTGGTGGAGGATATATTGGGTTAGAAATGGCAGAAAGTTTACTTGCTAAAGGGTTAGAAGTAACAGTTGTAGAACAAGCAGCTCAACTATTAACTAATTTTGATAGTGATATAGCTGAGATTGTTAAAGAACATTTAATCGAACAAGGAGTTAATATAGTTACTAATGATGGAGTAGCTAAGTTTAGTGGTACTAATGGAACAGTTGATAAAATAATAACTCAATCAGGCACAGAAATAAATACGGATTTTGTCCTACTATCAATTGGTGTTAAACCTAATATTGAATTAGCCCAAAAAGCAGGACTAGAGCTAGGTGAGACAGGAGCAATTAAAGTTAATTCCAAACTAGAGACTTCTCACCCAGATATTTATGCAGCTGGAGACTGTGTAGAGACAAGACATATAGTAACAGAAGAGGCTGTATGGATTCCTCTTGGTTCTACTGCAAACAAACAAGGACGAGTAGCAGGGACTAATCTAGCTGGTTTAGAAGGTGATTTCAAAGGAGTATTAGGGACTGCAATTACTAAAATTTGTGATTTAGCAGTTGCTAGAACTGGCTTAACTGTCCAAGAAGCTGAAGAAGTAGGATATGATGTGGTAACTTCCACAATAAAAACTAAAAATCATGCTGGATATTATCCTAACCTTGAAAAAATTACTATTAAATTAGTAGTTGAAGAAAAAACTGCTTTAATCTTAGGTGCTCAAGTTATTGGCAAAGATGGTGTAGATAAAAGAATAGATGTATTAGCTACAGCAATTTATAATGGGATGAAAGCTGATGAATTAATTGATTTAGATTTAGCATATGCACCACCATTTTCTATTCCTAAAGATGGAGTAATGATCGCTGGAATAGTAGCAGCTAAACAGCGAAAATAATTTAACTATTATGGAAACACTTTCTTTTGTAGACTATCAGGTGGATTGATATAATATGAATAATCCTTAGTTTGCGAAAGGAGCTTTTTCCATGGATAAAGAGGAAAATAATCATTTAGCAGTATTTGAACGGATTTATCATACAAATACAATTAGAGAGAAAGAAGAGGATAGAATTTATTGGCGTTCTAAATATTTAGAATCACTCCAGCAAGTAGTATACCAAACTAGAGATGAAAGTACAGGGTGGTTAGATAATTTAGATTTTAAATTAAATTTATTTAATAGTAATAGTACTAAACTCAAAAAATCGCCATTACTTCATTTTCTAGCAACGTTGTTAAAAAAAGGACTGCAGTAATTTTAAGGCCCTGGTTTACCAGGGCTTTAATTATTTTGTTATTAGCTAGACAGGTGGGGACTGATAATTATTGTTGTTGCTGAGCCGCATTATCTTCATATTGTTGAATCATTCTTTTAACCATTTCTCCTCCAACAGAGCCGCATTCACGAGAAGTCATATTACCCCAATATCCTGACTGATAATCATTTGAGATATTTAGTTCTTGAGCTACTTCTAATTTGAATTTGTCTAAAGCAGCTGCAGCAGCAGGATTAATCAGTTTGTTATTATTATTTCTAACAGACATGTTATTAACCTCCTAACCTATTGTTGTATTAATTTTATTATTTGATAATTTATTGTTTTAATACTAGTTAACTTTTTATAGTTTGAAGATTATTTTTAAGTTTTGTCGAAGTTTTCAGAATAGAACAAAATCTTAGAGAAAGAAGGAAATTTTTATTTATTATAGAAGGTTTTAAGTATAGCTGTTTTTTTATCAGGAGGTTTACAAACGCAATGGATGAATTAAAATTTAAAGATTATAATTTAGATGCCTATATTAATATAATTAAACATTCGCCAATTGGAATTTGTATCACTGACCAAGAAGGTTATTTTGAATATGTCAATCCTAAATATTGTGAATTATACGGCTATAGTCAAGAAGAACTAATTGGAAAACATTTTTCTGTAGTGACCACTGCAGACAATAAAAAAAGATTAACAAAATTACACGATAAATTTATTAAAGGAAAAGAGGAAATTGAAGGAGAATGGCATGTTATAAATAAGCAAGGTGAAGAAATGGTTATTTTAGCTAATGCTGCTAAAATAACTTGTTCTAATCAAAATCCTAAAAAAGTAACATATGTTATTGATATTACAGAAAAAAAAGAGTTTGAAGAAAAACTAAAAACTAAAAATGAGCAAATGAGCAGTAATATAGCTAAAGCAAAGAAACTACATAAAAATTTGCTACCCAAAAAATTGCCTCAAATAAAAAATTTAGATACTGCAGTTTATTATAAACCTGCTCAAGAATTAGGAGGCGACTTTTATAATTTTATTGAAACTGAAAATCATTTATTATTTTATATAGTTGATATTACTGGTCATGGAATTGATGGTGCCTTATTAAATGTTTTTGTGCGCGAAACAATTAATAGTTTTATCCATTCTAATTCTAAAGAAAGTATATCATCACAAAAAATAACTGAATTTTTAGCTCAAAAGTATCGAGAAGAAGGATTTCCAGATGATTATTTTTTATGTATTATGTTAGGAATTTTAAATAAAGAAACAATGGAAGTTACTTATAGTAATGCAGGAATTCATATTCCTCCTTTACTAGCTATTAACAACCAAGAAGTTGCTTCTTTAACAGCAACTTCATTACCAATTTCAACAGTTTTTGATATAGATACTATAAAAATTAGTGAAGAAAATTTTTATTTAAATAAAGGTAGTGCGCTATTAATTACTACTGATGGATTAATAGAAGAAGTTCAGGAAGAAGAACTATATGGTCGAGATAGATTAGCTTGGCTGTTTAAAAACAATGTAGATTTAGAGGCATCAGCGATATTAGATTTAATAAAAAAAGATTTCAAAAATTTTACTGGAAAATTAAATAATCAAGATGATATTACTATTTTGATTATTAAACGCAATAACTGATGGAAGGAGATGGACAATGGGAAAAACATTTATTGTAATTTTATTATATCTAGTCTGGGTTATTCTTTCTTCAGATTTATCTATACCCGCTTTAATATTGGGTTTGTTCATTTCTTTGAGTGTGGATTATGTGATAAGACATAGTTCTTTTACTAAAAAAGTTGCAGAAAAATTTATAAAAAACTTCTTTTTGTTTTTATGGAATGGTGTGATTATTGCTACAGCAGTTTTTGTAGCAAGTTATAAAATTGCTTATTTTGTATTGTCACCTCACAAGAAATTCAATCCTGGGATTATTAAATTAGAAGTAGATTTAGGAGAAAATAATAATATAATGAAATTAACTATTTTAGCTAATATAATAACTTTAACACCTGGGACAGTTGCTATTGCTGCTAATATTAATACTAATGAACTTTATATTCATTGGATGGATGTAGAAGAGGGTAGCGAAGAGGAGATCAAAGAAAAAATGATTGATAATTTTGATGATATAGTTAGGAGGATGCTCTCATGATTGCAGCAGTTATAATAATGATTTTGTTTTCAATTATTTTAACTTTTTATCGCATAGTCAAAGGGCCAACAGTTTTTGATAGAATTGCTGCTGCTGACACCATTGGAATTATGTTTTTATTAATTTTAGTCTTATTAAGTCTATTTTTTGATCGTGAAATTTTTATTGATGTGGCTATTGTTTATGCATTATTGCTTTTTACTGATACCTTGATTATGGCTAAATATTTTAGTAACTAAAGGAGGGGATTGATATGTCTAAATTAATTGCTTATTTTTTAATAGCCAATGGGACTTTTTTCTTCTTAATCACTGGAATTGGAATGATTCGTTTTGTAGATTTTTATATTCGCTTACATATCCTCTCTAAAGCAGTAACAGGGGGAGCAATCTCTATTTTGTTAGGAGTTATTTTTTTAAAGGGTTTTACTTTCTTTTCTTTGAAATTAGTATTAATCATTCTATTATTAATAATTACTAATCCTGCTACTAGTCATGCAATTGCTTGGGCAGCTTATTATAGTGATCAGGATAACCATTTTGAATATTTAACTTTGGTTAGAGATGATTTAGAATCTAGTAAATTGGGTGATTTATAATGGTTGAACTGATTATTTATATCTCATTAATAATTGCTTTATGTTCTGCTACTGTAGTAGTTTTTGCTAATAATTTAGTTAATTCAGTGATTGGATTATCAATTTTTAGTTCTAGTTTAATAGTGGTTTTTTTGGTCTTTCAAGCTCCTGATGTTGCCTTGACTGAAATAGTAATTGGAAGCGGAATAACAACGGGCTTATTCATTGTTACTATTGATAAAACAGGAGGTGGAGGAGCATGAAGAAATATTATAGTGTCATAATTATTTTCATTTTTGCTATATTATTAGCACATACATTAGCTAATTTTGAACATCACAGCCCTCAAATTAATTATGAATTAAGTAATCATTATATTAATAATGGGGTAGCAGATACGGGTTCTATTAATTTAGTTACAGCTATTTTATTTGATTATCGAGCTTTTGATACTTTAGGGGAAGCAACAGTTATTTTTATTGCAGCATTAATTATATCTTTATTAACTAAGCGTAGTACAAGTTCTATTGCTTATAATAATTTTTCTCCTTTAGTATATCAAAATATCAGTTTTATTACTCCTTTCTTGTATATTTTTGGATTTTATTTAATTTTTTATGGACATTTATCTCCTGGAGGTGGATTTGCCGGAGGAGTAATTTTAGCATCTATTTTTGTATTATTAACTATCACTTTTGGGGTTAGACGGAGTAAAGAAAAAAAGGTTTTAAGAATTAAGTCTTTATTAGAAAATATAAGCATGACAGGATTTGTTATTATTGGTTTATTAGGGGTAGTAAGCGGTTATAATTTTTTAGCAAATGGTCAAACTGCTTTTTATTTAGGAGAAGCTGGAGAATTAATCAGTGCTGGAACTATCCCTGGGCTTAATTTAATGACAGGAATTAAAGTTGGCGCTAGTTTATCAATTATCTTTAATTGTTTAGTTCGGGAGGTGGAGTAAAATGCTCTTTGTTCATTTTGTAATTACTTTTTTATTTGTATTAGGTTTATATGCCATTTTAAATCGTAGGAATCTAATTAAAATAATTATGGGAATTAATATTATTGAGTCTGCTTTAATTTTATTATTAATTTATCTAAGTTATAAGCCTCAAGGAACAGCGCCAATTTTAAATCGAGAATATGAGCTAGTTGTTGATCCTCTGCCTCAAGCTTTAGCCTTAACTGCTATAGTAATTGGAGCTAGTACTACAGCAGTGATGCTTTTTTTAGCAATTAAGCTTTATAAAAAATACGGCACCTTAGATATAGGAGAAATTAGGAGGTTAAGAGGATGAATCTAGTAATTTGTTTAATAGTTTATCCTCTTTTAATAGCTTTTAGTTTATTATTTATTAAATTATATTATCCCAAGATAACTAAATTAGTAATCGTGGGCAGTTCTTTACTACTTTGTATCCTTAGTAGTAATTTATTATTAGAAGCTTTAACTGACCCAGTAGTATATAATTTAGGTAGTTGGGAATTGACTTTAGGAATTAATTTAATTGCTGACCCATTAGCAGCAATATTTATATTTTTAATCAGTTGGATTAGTCTATTAATTATTATATACTCTTTAGTTTACATAAAAAAAGAACCAACTAAATATTACAGTTTATTATTTATTATGATTAGTGGTTTAAATGGGATGATCTTAACTGGAGATTTATTTAATTTGTTTGTTTTTTTAGAAATTGTATCTCTTACTTCCTATGCTTTAGTAGCTTTTAAAAGGACAATTAAAGCTTATGAAGCCAGTTTTAAATATATAATCATTGGTTCTTTAGGTAGTTTTTTAATTTTATTAGCTATTATTTTAATTTATCAGCAGACTGGAACTCTAAATTTGGCTCAATTAGTAATTAAAACTCAGCAGATTTCTAGTTTGTTGAAAAAATCAATATTAATTTTGTTGTTAATTGGTTTTGGCAGTAAATTTGCTGCAGTGCCATTACATACTTGGTTGCCTGATGCTCATCCTGCTGCTCCAGCACCAATTAGTGCTTTATTATCAGGAGTAGTAATTAAAGCTTATATTTACGCTTGGTTAAGAACTTTAACAATTTTCTTTAATTTTTCTGATTTAGCAGCTCTTAATTTTCATATTATTTTGATTTATTGTGGAGTTATCACTTTATTTGTCGGACATTTATTAGCTTATCAACAGCAGAATTTAAAAAGATTATTAGCTTATTCTAGTATTTCTCAAGTTGGATATATTATGATTGGTTTAGGCTTGTTAAATACTAGTGGTTTCATAGGTGGATTATTTCATATTATTAATCATGCTATTGTTAAAAGTAGTTTGTTTTTAGCAGCAGGGGTGTTTAGTTTAATTACCACCAAAACTACTATTGCTGACTTAAAAGGAATGGGTTATAGAGAACCAATAATTTCATTAATGTTTACTGTTTCTGCTTTAACAATTATTGGCTTACCTCCATTTAATATTTTTATCAGCAAATGGCTAATTGCTCAAGCAGCCATTAAATCAGATTTCTTAATAGCAGGGGGCTCAATTTTAATTGGTAGTATTCTAGCATTAAGCTATTATTTAAAAGTTATTAAAACAATCTATAGTAAAAAAGAAGGAACTACTTCACTGCAGGTAAATTGGCAGTTAAAGGGACCTATTATTACTTTAACTGCAGTAGGATTAATTATTGGAATTATGCCGGGCTTTGTTTTGCGGGGATTAACTCAAGCTGTAAGCTATTTATTAAATTCTAATCTTTATCATCAAATTCTAATGACAGGATAAAATTGTTTTAAAAGAGGAGCTAGTGCCTATGATTTATTTAATCATTTATCCATTATTAACTGCTTTTATTTTAGGAATTATCAAAAAACACATTAAGCCATATTCTGACCTTTTAGTATTAGGCAGTTTTAGTATGTATGTAATTCTAACTGCTAAAATTACAGCTCCAGCCCTAACAAAAACTCTTACTTATCAAGTAGGTAGTTGGGCTAATCCCTTAGGTATTGGACTTCAACTTAATGCTGCTAGTTTATTTATGGTGTGGTTGATTATTGCTATTACTTATTTAGTATTAATTTATTGTAGTGTTTATATTAACAGGGCTAAGATTAAATATTATACTTTAATCTTAATTTTAACTGCAGGATTAATGGGATTGGTATTAACTAATGATTTCTTTAATCTGTATGTCTTTTTTGAAATTACTGCTATTGTTTCTTATGCGTTAGCAGCAGTGAATAAAGAGCGGGATACATTTGAAGGAGTTTTAAAGTATTTAGTAATTGGTTCTTTAGGTAGCGTGTTTATTTTATTAGCCATAATACTTAGTTATCAATTAACGGGCAGTCTTAATTTAGGAGTATTAGGAACTGAATTTACTAATCTTTCTTATTTACAAAAGTACAGTATCTTAACCCTATTATTAATTGGCTTTGGTAGTAAAATACCTTTAGTACCTCTTCATGCTTGGATGCCTGATGTTTATAATTGTTCTAATGTAAGCTTTAATGTTTTATCGTCTGCTTTGATTATTAATACTGTATTGTATAGTTTAATGAGAATAATTTATCAATTGTTCACTTTAGAATTTTTTAGCAATAGTGCTGTACAGCTAATTGTAATTTATTGGGGAGTGCTTACTTTTATAGTAGCCCATTTATTAGCTTATCAGCAGCAGAATATCAAACGTTTATTAGCTTATTCTAGTATTGCTCATATGGGATATCTAGTAGTTGCTTTTAGTTTAGCTTCTGCAGAAGGAATTATAGCTGCTAATTTTCATTTGCTAAATCATGCTTTGATGAAAAGTAGTTTATTTTTTATTAGCGGTTTATTTGCATTAGCAGTTAAAAGTTATGATTTAAAAGATTGGCAGGGCTTAGCGTATCAATCCCCATATTTAACAACACTGTTTTCATTATCTGCTTTTGCAATTATTGGTTTGCCGCCTTTTAATGGGTTTATTAGTAAATGGCTCATGGTTAAAGAAATTATTGTAGAAGGGTATTATAGTGCTGCATTTTTATTGTTAATAGGGACTATTTTATCTTTAATTTATTATTTAAAAGTAATCCGAGTTTTATATCAAAAATCTGAAATAAAAAAGAAGGTAGAAAAAAACAATTTATTATTA
>JBNJFD010000028.1:0-16632 GCA_051746525.1 Bacillota bacterium
TCGACTTTGTCTCCAAGCCCGTGGAACTGCCACGCCTGCGGGCAGCAATTGTTGATGATAAAGCTGTAGGAACTGCTTCTATTATAGAATGTGATTTGGAAACCAGGAAAGATCTTAGTCCTTGGCTGGCAGATGTTTATGTTTTACCTAGCCATAGAGGCAAAAAAATTGCTACTAAACTTATTGAAAGAGTTTTAGAAGAAACAAAAAAAATAGGTATATCAAAATTATTTCTATTTACCAGGGAAGCTGAAGGTCTTTATAAAAAAATGAATTGGAAGCTAATTGATACAATAAATTACCATGGTGATCAAGGAACTTTGATGAAATATGAACTTAATTAAAAATTTATTTTAATATGTTGTGAAGAAAAAATTTAAATTGAGGCATAATAATTATTTAAATATTATCCAGAAGGCGGTGAAATAATGAATAGTCCATATCTAGAAATTGACACAAAAAAAATTGAAGAAAATACTAACTATATAGTTAATATGGCTAAAAAAAATGAGGTTGAGATTTATGGAGTAGGCAAAGTAAGCTGTGCAGATATTAAAATTGCTAAGGCCATGCTAAATGGCGGAGTAAAAGGTCTGGCTGATTCTAGAATAGCTAATATTAAAAAGTTAAAAAAAAATATAAAAGAAGATGTTCCATTAATGTTGTTGAGGATTCCAATGTTAAGTGAGACAGAAAAAGTTATAAAATTTGCAGATATAAGTTTAAATTCTGAACTAAAAGTTATTAAACAATTAAATAAAGCCGCAAAAAAATTAAATAAAAATCATAAAATTATATTAATGGTAGATGTTGGAGATAGAAGAGAAGGGATAATGCCGAATAAAGTTTTAGAAACAGTTTCTCATATAATTAAATTTGGAAAAATTGATTTAATTGGCTTAGGAACAAATTTAGCTTGTTTTGGTGGAGTTATACCTACATATAAGAATTTAAAGATGTTAGTTGATCTTAAAACAGAAATTTATAATGAATTTAATCTTAAATTAAATATTATATCAGGTGGCAATAGTAGTTCATTACCACTTTTAAAAAATAATGAGTTTCCTGAAGAAGTTAATCAACTACGTGTTGGAGAATCAATTCTTTTAGGAAATAATGTTCTTAATAGAGAGAAATTTTTTGAGGCTCATCAAGACACATTTTTTCTTTCAGCCGAAATAGTTGAGTTAAAAATAAAACCTGCTCAACCAAAAGGTGAAAGAGCAGAAAATGCTTTTGGAGAAAAAAATGTGATTACAAAAAAAGGATTGAGAAAACGAGCTATACTTGCTGTTGGAAGACAAGATATAGATATAGCAGGATTAACCCCACTTTCAGCTGGTTTAGAAATTGAAGATGGAAGTAGTGATCATCTAATAGTTGATGTAACTAACTCAGAAAAAGATTTAAAGATAGGGGATTCCATAAAGTTTAAGATGAATTATGGAGCTCTCTTAAAAGCTTCTACATCAAAATATGTTGATAAATGTTATATTTCATAAATTTTGTAGAATTTAATATTTAGTTAATACAAAAATATCTTAGGAGGTATAATAAATGGATAATATTAAAATTTTAATTTGGGGATTTGGAGAAATGGGTAGTGGAATGGCAAAGATGCTGCTTAACAAAGAAGGGGTAGATATAGCTGGTGTTTGTGATTTAGATCCAAATAAAATTTCTAAAAGCATATATGAAGTTTTAGATATTAAACAGGGTGATAATCCAGAAGTCATTATTAAAGATGATATGGAATTAATTATTGAAGAAACTGATGCTGATTTAGCATTAATAGCTACTGATTCATTTGTCAAAAAAGCATATGACAAAATTGTGTTATGTTTAGAAAATAAACTTAATGTTATTTCAACAGCAGAAGAAATGGCTTATCCGCAAGCACAATCACCAGAATTAGCTAAAAAGTTAGATAATATTGCTAAAGAAAATGGTGTTTCATTATTAGGAACAGGAATTAATCCAGGATTAATAATGGACTTATTAGTTGTTTTACTTACCGGTGCCTGTGAAAGCGTTGATGATATTAAAGTAGAAAGAATTAATAATTTATCACCATTTGGACCAGCAGTTATGGAAGAACAAGGTGTGGGCATCACTGAAGAAAAATTTAAAGAAGGTGTTGAAAACGACACTATAGCTGGACATGTCGGTTTTTCTGAATCTATTCAAATGATAATTGATGCATTAGGTTGGGAATCAGAAAATCCAATAGAACAAAAAATGACTCCTATTATATCAAATGTAGTTCGTAAAGCTCCACACATTAGTGTAAAAGCAGGAGAAGTTGCTGGAGTTAGAATGGAAGCAAGTGATATAGTAGGCAACAAAAAAAGAATAGAAATGATCCATCCTCAACAGGTTGAACCACAGGAAGAAAATGTTGAAACTGGTGATTATATATATATTAATGGTAATCCAGATATTAAAATGTCAATTAAGCCAGAGGTTCCAGGTGGTATTGGAACCATTGCAGTGTGTGTCAATATGATACCTCAAATTATAAATGCTGATGCTGGTTTAAAAACAATGATTGATTTACCTGTTCCAAGAGCGATTATGGGAGATATGAGAAAATTGATAAATTAAAAGGAGTGTGAAATATAATGAAAAAAGCTAAAAAAGGTGACTATGTTCAGATTCATAATATTATACTTGAAGCTGGTGAAAGATCAGAAAATTTACCAGAAGAAACAAAAAAAGTTCCACTTGAATTAAAAGTTAGAGGTATTTTAATTGATGATGAGGCACAATTAAATGATCAAGTAACTATTGAAACATATATAGGAAGAAAATTTGAAGGTAAATTAATTGATATATCCCCAACTTACGAAATTGATTATGGAGAAGTAATTGAAGAATTATTGCCTATTGGAAAAGAATTAAAAATCATGCTGGAAGGAAGTGAGTAAAAGTGGATAAAGATATGAGTTATCAAGCTGTAATGAACAGAAATAATGAAATCATGAAAAAAGCAGTGGGTATAGATTATACTCAATTTGAATATGACGGTGTAGGTTTCGATTATGAAAAAATGATGGATAAAGCAGGTTATGATTTAGATGAAATAGTAAAAATACAGGAAGAAGGTGATGTTGGAAATACTCCTTTATATGAATTGAAAAACATAACCAAAATTGCACGTGAATTAGCTCCAGAAGGAAAAGGAGCCAGGATTTTTTTGAAAGATGAAGCTTCAAATCCATCAGGTAGTTATAAAGCAAGAAGAGCATCTGTTTCTGTTTATCATGCTAAAAAAAATGGTTACAAAGGTGTTGTTGCGGCAACCAGTGGTAACTATGGAGCAGCAGTAGCTTCGCAGGCAGTGAAAAGAAATCTTAAACCAATTATTGTTCAAGAAGTTTATGATAGTGAAGGTTTAGGACAGCCTGAAATAATAGAAAAAGGACGCAAGTGTGAGGCTTATGGATCTGAAGTTCTGCAGTTAAGTGTTGGTCCAGAACTATTTTATACTTTTTTAAAAGTTCTAGAAGAAACAAATTATTTTAATGCATCATTATATACACCATTTGGAATAGCTGGAGTAGAAACATTAGGTTATGAGTTAGCAGAAGAAATTAAAGAAAAAACAGGTAAATTCCCAGAAAAAGTTATCGTTACTAATGCGGGAGGCGGTAATTTAACTGGAACAGCACGAGGAATAAAAAAGGCAGGAGCTGAAAATACAGAAATTGTTGCTGCTAGTGTTGATTTATCTGGACTGCACATGGCTAGCGATAAAGATTTCAATCGAAAATCATTTACAACAGGACATACCGGGTTTGGCATTCCTTTTTTAACCTGGCCAGATAGAAGTGATGTTCCACGTAGTGCTGCTAGAGCAATTAGATATCTTGACCGATATGTTACTGTAACCCAGGGAGAAGTTTTTTATATAACTGAGGCTTTAGCTCAGATAGAAGGAATTGAAAGGGGGCCTGCTGGTAATACATCACTTGCAGCAGCATTTTCGATTGCCCAAGAAATGGATAAAGATGAAATTTTAGTAGTACAGGAAACAGAATATACTGGGGCTGGTAAACATCCAACAGCTCAACTTAGTTTTGCTAAAAAAAATGGTGTAAAAGTAGTAAGAGGAAATCCTAATGATGAGGTTCCTGGTGAATCAATTATGATTCCAAAAGGACCGGAACAAATTAAAGCAAAAGATTTAGATCTTGTTAAATTGAAAAAGTCTCATATAAAAAAAATAATAGACTTTAATGATGTTAATAAAGTAACAGAAAAAGATATTAAATATATTATTGAAGAAACAAATACAGATTATAATTTTGTAGAAAATACTTTAAAAGAAATAGATGTGGAGGTGTAATTTATGGTTGAGGAAAGAAAAGACGATTTTGAAAAAAAACGAAAAAAATTAAAAGACTTAGATAAAGAAGAACTAAACAGTAGATTTTGGGAATTGGCTGAAGAAATTGTTGATCCTTTAATAAATATGGCTGATCAATATACTTCACCTTCTATCGAAAGATCAGTTCTTCTTCGAATGGGATTTGACAGTTTAGAAGCAAAGGCTATAGTAAATAAAATTAATAGCAAAAATCTTTTAGGCAAAGGTGCAGGTAATGTAATTTATAAATTAGCAAAAAAAGAAAATGTTGATATTCATAAAGCAGGAAAAGATATCTCAGATGGTAAGTATGATGACTCATTAGTAAATTTATTTGGAGGTGAATAGAGTGGATTTAAAAGCAGATCAAAAAATAGATATAGAAAAACTATTAGAAAACATTGAAGATTATAAGCCAAAAAGAAAAGGTTGGAAATGGAGATCGAAAACACAGAATAAAAAGAAAGTCGGTAAATTTACATACGCCGATATTTCAGATAATTTATTAAAAAACAGTGTTCCTCTACCATCAGCAAGTTATTTTAATGATATTGATCCACAGCCAGAACCAGTTATTACAACTGAAATAGCATCTGGCAGATTTGAAGATGATATAAGAAGGATGAGAATGGCAGCCTGGCATGGTGCAGATCATCTAATGGTTATTAGAACTGCAGGTCAAAGTCATTATGATGGTTTAATAGAGGGAACACCTGAAGGTGTTGGTGGAGTACCAATTAGTCGTAAACAAATTAGAGCAACTAGAAAAGCTTTAGATATGGTTGAAGAAGAGGTTGGTCGTCCATTAAATTTCCATTCTTATGTAAGTGGAGTAGCTGGCCCAGATATAGCAGTTATGTTTGCAGAAGAAGGAGTCAATGGTGCACATCAAGATCCACAATATAATGTACTTTACAGAAATGTAAATATGCAGAGATCATTCGTGGATGCTGCAGTAGCAAAAAAATTGATGGCAAGTGTTGATATGCTTCAAATTGATGGTGCACATAATGCTAATGCTACAGCTCGTGATGCATGGAAAGTTATGCCCGAACTTTTTGTGCAGCATGCAATTAACTCACTATTTTCTATAAAATCAGGAATGCCTAAAGAAAATATTGCTTTATCTACTGTTCCTCCCACAGGAACACCGGCTCCTGCATTAAAATATGATCTTCCATATGCATTGGCATTAAGAGAATTATTTGAGGGCTTTAAATTTAGAGCACAGCAAAATACAAAATATATTGCATCTGATACAAGGGAAGCCACTGTATCTCATGTATTAAATCTTCTCTTATCGAAATTAACATCAGCTGACATCCAAAGTACTATTACACCAGATGAAGGACGTAATGTACCTTGGCACTATAATAATATTAAAGCAGTAAATACAGCAAAACAAGTATTTTTAGGATTAGATGGTCTAAATGAAATGCTGGAAATCAAAAAAGATGGCTATGTTTCTGATAAAGCAAGAGAGTTAAAAGAAAGAGCTATTTTATTTATGGAAGAAATAGTTGATAGAGGCGGATATTATGAAGCAGTTGAAGATGGACTATTTGTTGATTCTGGTTATTATCCTGCAAGAAACGGTGATGGTATTAGCAGGGAAATTGATGGAGGAGTTGGTGCTGATACAATATTAAAGAGAGATGAAGACTATATGGCACCTGTTTGTGAGCATTTTGGTTATAATAACTTACCAGATAATTTGGATAAGCCATGTGACCTGATTGATGGTTGTACATTACATGATCACAGCAAAATTAAATTTATAGATGAGCTTGATCAAAATGACAATGTAGAAAATCGTTTAGAAGAAACTAAAAAATTCCGTAAAAAAGGTAATATAAAACCTGAAGTTGAATGGGCTGGTGATGGCTGGGTTAATGTTACCATGCTTTTACCAGTAGGAAAAAGAGTAGCTGAGATAGCTGGATTAGAGACGGCTAAAAAAATGGGCTTGAAAAATCCTGAAGTTATTCATGCTAGAACAATGCATCCTGCAGAAGGAACTTTGCTGGAAGTAAAAGGTAGAGTAGACTTTTCAATTGATATTGATAATTTAGAAATTCCAGAAGTTGAAGAAAATCTAGATGAAGATATAATACGTAAAGAAATAAAAAAAGAACCAATAAAAGTTGTTGCAGCAACTGTTGGCAATGATGAACATTCAGTTGGTATGAGAGAAATAATTGATATCAAACATGGAGGTCTAGAAAAATTTGGGATTAAAACTAAATACCTTGGAACTTCGGTATCAATTAATAAAGTTGTGGATGCAGCTATTGAAATAGATGCTGATGCAATATTAATTAGTACTATAATAACTCACAATGATATTCATAGAAGTAACATGAAGAAACTAAAAAATCTATGTATTGAAAAAGGGTTAAAAGACGATTTGATTCTTATCAGTGGAGGAACACAGGTAAATAACGATATTGCAGTAGAATCTGGAATGGATGCTGGGTTTGGTCCAGGAACTGATGGAACTGATGTTGCTAGCTTTATAGTTAAAGAAAGATGGGATCGTAAAGGAATTCTTGAAAAAAAATTAGAAGAACTGGAGTCTGATGAAGAATAAGGAGGAATATAATGGCTGTAGTAGACTTATTGGTTGCAGAAATCGGAAGCACGACAACTGTAATTAATGCATTTAATAATATAAATAGCAAAGAGCCAACCTTTGAAGGGCAAGGACAGGCTCCAACAACAGTTCTAGATGGAGATGTAACAATAGGTTTAAATAATGCTATAGATGATCTAAAAAATAATTTAGGTTTTGATGAAATCAATTGGAAAGATTTATTGGGTACCAGCAGTGCTGCAGGAGGATTAAAAATGACTGTCCATGGGCTTGTACATGAGATGACAGTTAAGGCAGCAGAATATGCAGCATTGGGTGCTGGTGCCGTTATCAAAATGGTTACAGCAGGCAAATTAAAAGAGCGTCATTTGAAAGAAATAAAAAAAAAGAAACCTAATATTATTCTTTTGGCTGGTGGGGTCGATTATGGTGATGAAGATACTATTATTCACAATGCCAAAATGTTGAGAAAGCTCGATCTCCCAATATGGCTAATTTATGGAGGAAACAAAGTTTGTCAAGAAGAAGTTAAAGAAATTTTTTCAGATTCTAAAACCGAGTTGTTAATTGTTGATAATGTATATCCAGAAATAGATGTATTTAATATTGAACCAACTCGTAAGGTAATTCAAGATGCATTTGAAAAACACATAATTCGTGCACCTGGAATGAATAAAATTGATGAGATGGTTACTGGTCCAATTATGCCGACACCAGGTGCAGTTATGAGTGGTGCTAAATTGTTAAAAGAAGAAATTGGAGATTTGATTGTTTTTGATGTTGGAGGAGCAACAACAGATCTTCATTCAATTACAGAAGGTACTAAAGAATATCAAGATATAATGATAAGTCCTGAACCTACAGCTATCAGAACAGTTGAAGGTGATCTAGGAGTTTTCATAAACGCTAAAAATCTTATTAATGAAATAGGTATAAATAAAATAGAAGAAAAATTAGGATTTGGGATTCAAGATATTTTAGAAAATAGAAAAGCTATACCACAAAATAAAAAAGAAACAAAATTAATAGAATTATTAACTGAAGAAGCAGTGAACAAAGCATTAAACAGACATGCAGGAGAAATAAAAGAAATTTATGGTCCTTCAGGTAGAACAGCAGCTGTAAAAGGTAAAGATTTAACAGGAGTAAAATATATCATTGGTACTGGGGGAGCTTTAACGAAATTGGAAAAAAACAAAAAATTACTTTCAAATATTCGGGTTAAAAATGTACAAAGAAAACTTTATCCGGGTATGAAAGCTGATGTATTAATAGACCAAGACTATATTTTTGCAGCCTGTGGTGTAATGGCAAAAAAATATCCAGAAGCTGCAGTGAAACTAATGAAAAAATCACTTCAGTTTTAATTTAAAATTAAATAGTAATTTTAATTGTAAAATGAATTTGAACAAATTGAAAATAAAAAAAGAATGTTCATTAAAATTATTACAACTTAAATTAGTTCAATTTAATAATGGAATTCAAAGAATTATTATTTTCTGAAATTTGTGATTATCAAAAATATTTTTAAAAATCAATAAAAACTTTAAAAGGTGGTTATATGCTAAAAAATAAAGAAAAAAGAGATCCATATTTATGGGAAGCTTTATTTTCAGTATTGTTCTTAATTGTAGTTATTGGACTTGCTATAGTTGTATATGAGACAGATCCACATGTACCAATGATTATGGGTGCTTTTATGGCAGCTGTAATGGGAATAAGAGCCGGTTATAAGTGGGAAGAGATTGAAGAAGGAATGAAAGAAGGCATAAATCAAGCACTTCAAGCAGTTATTATTTTATCGATAATAGGTGTGTTAGTTGGAGTTTGGATTATAAGTGGTGTTGTACCAACAATGATTTATTATGGACTACAATTATTAAATCCTAAGTTTTTTCTGGTGGCTACAATGCTTATTACTTCAATAACCACTTTAGCGACAGGTAGTTCATGGGGTACTGCAGGAACCATAGGAGTGGCACTAATGGGAGTTGGATCAGGTTTAGGTTTACCATTACCAATAGTAGCTGGAGCTATTTTGTCTGGTGCCTATTTTGGGGATAAAATGTCGCCTTTATCTGATACAACAAACCTGGCTCCTGCTATGGCTGGAACCGACTTGTTTACCCATATTCAACATATGGTTTATACAACCGGTGTAAGTTATGTAATAGTTTTAATTATTGAGACCATTTTAGGATTTAGACTTGCTCAGGGAGGGTCAGCAGATTTAGCTCAAATAAATGAAATTTTATCAGGATTACAAGGTCAATTTAATATATCATTATTGTTATTTATACCACCTTTATTAGTAATATTTCTGTCATATAAAAAGATGCCTGCTATTCCAGGTATTTCAATGGGAATACTTGCAGCAATGTTATTAGGTGTTGTATTACAAGGAAATAATTTTGGAGATATCTTAACCGCTTCTTATGGAGGTTATGTCAGCAATACAGGGGTTGAAGCAGTTGATGGATTATTGACCAATGGTGGATTTACGAATATGTTATACTCAATTTCTATTGTTATAACGGCTATGATGTTCGGTGGTATAATGGAAAAAACAAATCAATTAAAAGTTATAGTTGTTAGAATTTTAGAAAAAGTTAAGAGTGATGGTTCACTTATATTTGTAACAATTATGACAGCAATTGGTATGAATGTAGTACTTTCTGAACAATATATGTCTATTGTAGTAACTGGAAGGATGTATTCTAAAGCTTATAAAGATAGAGGATTAAAAGCTAAAAACTTATCTAGAGCATTAGAGGACAGTGGAACTTTAACTAGTGCATTAGTTCCTTGGAATACTTGTGGTGCTTTTATGAGTAGTACTTTAGGAGTAGCTACATTTGCTTATGCTCCTTATGCATTTTTCTTGTGGTTAACACCTATAGTTTCCATAATATTTGGATTTTTGGGTATTACTATTGATCATTTTGATAAAGATAATAAAGATAACAAGAAGAACAAAGAGAACAAAGAGATTAAAGAACAAAAATATAAAAAAAACCATAATTAACTCAGTAATATTTGTAATATGAAGCTTTAATTTTGAAATTATTATAAATGTGAAAAAGACTATGATGTCTTATATAGAATAATAAATTACTTAGGAGGAATAAAAATGAAATTTAAAGGTATGAAAATTGCAGTTCCTGAAGAAATTATGAATGGTGAAAACAGAGTTTCTGTAACTCCAGAAATAGCTAAATCTATGATTGATGATGGAGCTGAAGTATATGTGCAAGCTGGAGCTGGTGAAGGTTCATATTTCACTGACGATGAATATCAAAAAGCTGGAGCAGAAATTATTGATGATGTGGAAAATCTGTTCTCAATTGCTGATCTTATTTTAAAAGTTAAAGAACCTCAATTTAATGATGAAGTTAATAAACATGAGGTAGACATGATGCAAAAAGGACAGTATTTAGTTACTTTTCTTCATCCTGCATCACCTGGAAATCACGAAATGATAAAAGAAATTGCTGAAAAAGGTATAATAAGTTTAACACTTGATAGTATTCCAAGAATCTCTAAAGCACAGGCTATGGACACACTTACATCTATGAGTACAGTAGCGGGATATAAAGGAGTAGTAATGGCAACAGATATTTTACCAGAATTTATGCCGATGATTACTACAGGTGTTGGAATGATTAAACCAGCAAATGCTCTTGTTTTAGGTACTGGAGTAGCTGGACTGCAGGCAGTAGCAACAGCAAAAAGACTTGGAGCTGTAATACATGCTGCAGATATTAGACCAGATGCAAGTGAACAGGCACAAAGCATTGGAGCTAAACTCATAGATTTAGAAGTTCCAGCTGAGGAAGCAGTAGGAGAAGGAGGATATGCTAAAAAATTACCTGATAAATTGTTAGAAAATGAAAGGAAAATTCTTGCTGATAAAATAAAAGATTTTGATCTTATTGTATTAACTGCATTAATACCAGGAAAAGTAGCACCAATTTTAATAACCGAAGAAATGGTTAAATCATTAAAGCCAGGTTCTGTAATTGTTGATATAGCGATAGATCAAGGTGGAAATTGTGAAATAACTGAGCCAGGAAAGATAGTTGAAAAACATGGAGTAACAATTATAGGAACTAAAAATATACCGGGTCTTCTACCAAAGAGTTCAACTTGGTTGTTTTCCAAAAATATAAATAAATTCATATCTTACGTAGTTGAAGATGCAGAAATTGATATTAATAGTGAGGATGAGATTATTTCTTCAACTCTTGTAACAGATGGTGAAAAAGTTGTTCATAATGGTGCTTTAGAGGCAATGAATAAATAATAATTTGAGGTTTAACTATATATTAAGCTTTTCAGTGGCAGCAGCAGATTCTGTTGTCACTGTTTATTAAATATTAAATTTCCCTATTTCAATTTAATAAAATTCATAACCATATCATTAAGATTATTTGTTCCATCTAAGCATTGGGTAAAATTAATATCGAAATTTTAAGTGGGGGTATAAAGATGGGTGTTTTTGAGATCAATGATGCAATAAGTAATTTTGTTTGGGGACCTTTTATGCTATTTCTATTACTAGGTACTGGTATATATTTAACGATTAGATTAAAAGGAGTGACAGTTAGTAAATTATTTTATGCATTTAAAATGTTATTTTCAGGGATGGATAAAGAAAAACAAAAAGGGGAAGGAGATATAACACCTTTTCAGGCTTTAATGACTTCTTTAGCCGCAACAATTGGTACAGGTAATATAGCTGGTGTTGCAACAGCTATATTTATGGGGGGGCCTGGAGCAGTAGTATGGATGTGGATTACAGCATTTTTCGGAATGGCAATAAAATACAGTGAAGCAGTTTTAGCAGTAAAATATAGAGAAAAAAGAGGCACTGGTAAGTTTGCAGGTGGACCTATGTACTATATTAAAAATGGTATGAGCGAAAGTTGGAACTGGCTTGGATCAGCATTTGCAATTTTTGCAGCTATAGCTACTTTTGGTATCGGAAATACAGTTCAATCTAATTCAGTTGCAAGAGCACTTGGACAGTCAGTCGGAATTCCATACTGGATTACTGGTTTAGTTCTTGCCATACTGACATATATTGTTATAATAGGTGGAATTGAAAGAATTGCTGAGGTTACAGAAAAATTAGTTCCCTTGATGGCTGCAGTTTATGTATTTGGAGCTATTTGGATTATAGTTGTTAATATTGGAAGCCTTGGCTCTGCATTCTCTCTTATATTCAAAAGTGCTTTTAGTGGACACGCAGCAGTTGGAGGATTTACAGGAGCAACTTTATCACAGGTAATGCGCTTTGGTGTTGCAAGAGGAGTATTTTCAAATGAAGCTGGACTTGGTAGTGCTGCTATTGCTCATGCTGCTACTACTACTGATGAACCAGTTCGCCAGGGTATTGTTGGTATGTTGGGTGGTTTTATAGATACAATAATTGTTTGTACGATGACAGCTCTAGTTATTATTATGAGTGGTGTTTGGTCTGTAGGCGAAACTGGTGCTGAGCTTACTACTATGGCTTTTAATAAAGGACTTCCTGGACCAGGAGGGTTAATTGTTGCATTTGGTTTAATATTTTTTGCTTTTTCAACAATCTTAACATGGAGTTATTATGGTGAAAAATCTATTGAATATATATTGGGATCAAAATCAATAATATATTACAGATATTTATTTGTTATATTTGTCTTTGTTGGTGCAATTGGAAACTTAGAAGCTATCTGGGCCTTAGCAGATACTATGAACGGTCTAATGATTATTCCCAACTTGATCGCAATTTTGGTTTTAAGTCCTGTTGTTTTTAAAGAAACAAAAAAATATTTTAATAATTATTAAGCATTCAAAAGAGATTCAAATAAATAATATATTGAATACTTTTAGGAGATGAAAAGATGGACATGAATAATATTAAAACTGATTTGAGACCTGCCTGGTTAGAAATTAACTTAAATAAGTATGAAGACAATATAAAACTCATTAAAAATAAATTAAATGAGGATACACTTCTCACAGCTGTTGTTAAGGCTGATGCCTATGGACATGGTGCAGTAGAAGTTTCTAAAAAAGCACTAGAATCTGGTGCTGATAGATTATCAGTAGCTATTATTGATGAGGCTGTTGAGCTTAGAAAAGCAGGTCTTAAGGATACACCAATTTTAATATTGGGATGGACACCAAAAGAACAATATAGAAAAATAATAAAATACGACTTAGTTCAGACAATATACGATTATCAAAATGCTCTGTCGCTTAATAATATTGCAAAAAAATTAGATAAAAATGCCAAAATCCATATCAAGATTGATACAGGTATGAGTAGACTAGGAATAAAGCCGGAAAAAGGTTTATCATTTGTGAAGAAGGTTAATAAGCTTTCTAATATAATCATTGAAGGAATTTATACTCATTTTTCTTCTGCTGATGAATCAGATAAAGAATTTACCTTTAAACAATATGATATATTCAAAAAATTAATTTCTAAATTAGAAAAAAATGATATAAACATTCCAATTAAACATGTTTCAAATAGTGCTGCATTTTTAGATATACCAGAATTACAAATGGATATGGTTAGAATTGGGATAATAAGTTATGGACTTTGGCCTTCCAAAAAAGTAAAAAGAAGAATAAATTTAAAACCCGTAATGAGTTTAAAATCACGTTTAGCACATGTTAAGACAGTAGAAAAAGGGACTCCTATAAGTTATGGTAGAACTTTTAAAACAGACAAAAAGAGTAAAATCGGAACAATACCATTAGGATATGCAGATGGATATAATAGGTTACTTTCTTCTAGTTTTGAAATTATTATTAATGGCAAAAGAGTTCCTATTGTCGGAAGAATATGTATGGATCAGTTTATGGTGGATTTGAGCAGTGTTGAAAATGTGGAAAAAGGAGATATTGTAACTTTAATTGGTAAAGATAATGGTGAAAAAATAACAGCAGATGAAATGGCAGAAAAATTAGAAACTATTAATTATGAAGTGGTTTCAAGTTTCACCAAGAGACTGCCAAGAACTTATATAGAATAAAAAAATAGCTTATTATAGATTACTAAAAAACCTTGGATTATTTGACTCAAAGATATCAATTATGTACAATTAATATGAATTAGTAATAAATTACTTAGGAGGAATAAAAATGAAATTTAAAGGTATGAAAATTGCAGTTCCTGAAGAAATTATGAATGGTGAAAACAGAGTTTCTGTAACTCCAGAAATAGCTAAATCTATGATTGATGATGGAGCTGAAGTATATGTGCAAGCTGGAGCTGGTGAAGGTTCATATTTCACTGACGATGAATATCAAAAAGCTGGAGCAGAAATTATTGATGATGTGGAAAATCTGTTCTCAATTGCTGATCTTATTTTAAAAGTTAAAGAACCTCAATTTAATGATGAAGTTAATAAACATGAGGTAGACATGATGCAAAAAGGACAGTATTTAGTTACTTTTCTTCATCCTGCATCACCTGGAAATCACGAAATGATAAAAGAAATTGCTGAAAAAGGTATAATAAGTTTAACACTTGATAGTATTCCAAGAATCTCTAAAGCACAGGCTATGGACACACTTACATCTATGAGTACAGTAGCGGGATATAAAGGAGTAGTAATGGCAACAGATATTTTACCAGAATTTATGCCGATGATTACTACAGGTGTTGGAATGATTAAACCAGCAAATGCTCTTGTTTTAGGTACTGGAGTAGCTGGACTGCAGGCAGTAGCAACAGCAAAAAGACTTGGAGCTGTAATACATGCTGCAGATATTAGACCAGATGCAAGTGAACAGGCACAAAGCATTGGAGCTAAACTCATAGATTTAGAAGTTCCAGCTGAGGAAGCAGTAGGAGAAGGAGGATATGCTAAAAAATTACCTGATAAATTGTTAGAAAATGAAAGGAAAATTCTTGCTGATAAAATAAAAGATTTTGATCTTATTGTATTAACTGCATTAATACCAGGAAAAGTAGCACCAATTTTAATAACCGAAGAAATGGTTAAATCATTAAAGCCAGGTTCTGTAATTGTTGATATAGCGATAGATCAAGGTGGAAATTGTGAAATAACTGAGCCAGGAAAGATAGTTGAAAAACATGGAGTAACAATTATAGGAACTAAAAATATACCGGGTCTTCTACCAAAGAGTTCAACTTGGTTGTTTTCCAAAAATATAAATAAATTCATATCTTACGTAGTTGAAGATGCAGAAATTGATATTAATAGTGAGGATGAGATTATTTCTTCAACTCTTGTAACAGATGGTGAAAAAGTTGTTCATAATGGTGCTTTAGAGGCAATGAATAAATAATTAAGGAGGATTAATATATGAATTTTTTATTAATGCTGATCCTATTTGTTATTTCAATGCTGATAGGATACAAGCTTATTAGTGATGTTCCAAGTTTGCTGCATACTCCACTTATGTCAGGAATGAATGCTTTATCTGGAGTAACTATATTAGCTTCTTTAGTAACAACAGCTGCAGCTGTTGTTACTGGCTATAAAATACTTGGATTTATGGCGATTGTACTAGCTACAATAAATATAGTGAGTGGTTTTATGGTAACAAATAAAATGCTAAAAATGTTTCAAAATGATAAGTAATTCTATTATTGGAGTTGATCACAATTAATATTTTAACAGTATACAGTATTGGTGGATTTTTGTTGGCGCTAGGTATAATTTGGGGAATTAAGTTAATGAGTTCTCCTAAAACTGCTGTGAAAGGTAATATGATAGGTGCTGTATCTATGTTAGGTGCAGTAATATTAACATTAGTTTATAATAACATTATAGATAATATGCTTCTATGGTCGGCTATATTAGTTGGTGGAGTTATAGGATCATATATGGCACAAAAAGTTAAGATGATTCAGATGCCGCAAATGGTTGCACTACTGAATGGCTTTGGAGGAGGAGCATCTGCACTTGTTGCATCTATTATGTTGTTTAGTGATTTTAACCAGCTTAAGGCTGCCAGTCGTTTTACTTCAGGCTTAGCTTTAATGGTTGGGGCAATTACATTGAGTGGTAGTTTAATTGCAGCTGCTAAACTTGACGGGCGTATGAAGCAAAAGCCTATAATTTTAAAAGGACACAGTTTTTTGAATGTTATTTCTCTGCTCATTACTGCTGCTTCTATTTTATTAATAACATTTAAATATACTGCTCAGGCTGAAGCTACAATATTCATTTTTGTTATATTGATTTTATCATTATTTTTTGGTACTATTTTCGCTATCAGAGTAGGTGGTGCAGATATGCCAGTTACTATTTCTCTTTTAAATTCTATGTCCGGACTTGCTGCTTCTATTGCAGGTTTTGCCATTTATAACACCTTACTTGTAGTGGTTGGAGCTGTTGTTGGGGCATCAGGTTTAATACTAACGCAAATTATGTGTAAAGCTATGAATCGCAGTCTTTATGAAGTTTTAACTGGTAATAGTAGTAATAATAAAAAGAAAGATAAATTTTCTGCTCAGCTAAATAAAAAGGCTGGTAAAAAGTTAAAATCAGAAGAAAAAAATATTGAGGCTGAAGAAGAACAAGATAATATTTACACTAAAATTAATAAAGCAGAAAATGTAATTATAGTACCAGGTTATGGAATGGCATTGGCGCAGGCACAGTCAGAAGTAAAACAGCTGCATGACAAATTGGAAAGC
>JBNJFD010000029.1:0-15714 GCA_051746525.1 Bacillota bacterium
ATTTTCTTGTTCTTCTAAAGTCATTTTCATTTCATGGCGGTAAGTTTGTTTGTCAGCTTGAGCTCTTAAGGACTGCACAGCAGGTCCTTTGCCCGTATTTAACATTCTCATTTGAATGCAGCTTTTATCCATATTCTTAGCCATTTCTCCACCTAAAGCATCTATTTCACGCACAATTTGACTTTTAGCCGGTCCACCAATTGCTGGATTGCAAGGCATTAAAGCTACATTATCTAAATCAACAGTAATTGCTAGGGTTTTAAATCCTAATCTAGCACTAGCCAAAGCTGCTTCACATCCAGCATGACCAGTTCCTACTACAATTATATCATATTCTCTCACTACTTTTCACCTTCCTCTTGCTTATACGTTTCTAAATGAATCATTAAAGCTGAAATATCTGCTGGAGAAACACCTGGAATCCGAGAAGCTTGTCCTAAAGAAACAGGTCTAATTCTATCCAATTTTTCTCGAGCTTCTGTTCTAACAGTTTTCAAACTCAAATAATCTATATCTTCAGGTAATTTCTTCTGCTCCATTTTTTTAAACTTTTTAACTTGCTTCATTTGTTTTTCAATATAACCACGGTATTTAGTTTCAATTTCTACTTGTTCAGCTATATTTTCTTCTACCTGCGGTAAATCATCAACTAATTTATTTAAATCATCATAATCTAATTCAGGACGAGCCACAATAGTTGCTAAACTAACAGGTTTTTTCAACCCCCCACTATTCAATTCTTTTAAAGTTGCTCGCACCTCTTTAGTAGGAGTAATTCGAGTATTATCTAAATACTGCAAAGTTTCTGTAATTGCTCTATCTTTTTCTTTAACTTGCTGATATTCTGAATCAGTTAATAATCCTAAATCATAGGCAATCCTACTTAAACGCAAATCAGCATTATCTTGACGTAATAATAATCTATATTCAGCTCTAGATGTCAACATTCGATATGGTTCTTTTGGATTTTCATTTACTAAATCATCAATTAAAACTCCAATATAAGCATCAGACCTTTTTAAAATTAATGGATCTTCTTCTCTAATAGCTAGCACAGCATTAATTCCAGCCATCAAACCTTGAGCTGCTGCTTCTTCATAACCACTAGTACCATTAATTTGACCAGCTGTATAAAGACCGTTAACTTGCTTATTTTCCATTGTAGGCTGCAGTTGATAAGTTGGAATAGCATCATACTGAACAGCATAACCAGGTCTCATTATTTCCGCTTCTTCTAATCCCGGTACACTTTGAATTATCTTATCTTGAATTTCTTCGGGCATGCTCGTAGTCAAGCCATTTAAATAAACTTCATTTGTTTCCATTCCTTCTGGTTCTACAAATACTTGGTGACTTGTTTTTTCAGGAAAACGCATGATTTTTCGGTCAATAGAAGGACAGTACCTTGGCCCTTCTCCTTCTACAATTCCTGTACTCAAAGGAGAATCTTCAATATGAGTTTCAATCACTTCTTTTGTTCTTTCATTAGTATGAGTAACCCAACAAGGTTTTTGCTCTCTTTCTACTCTGTCTTGAAAAAATGAGAATTGTAATTTCTTTTCCGAGCCTGGATGAATTCTCATATCACTAAAATCAATTGTCTGCTCATCAACTCGAGGTGGAGTAGCAGTCTGAAACTGCTCTAATTCCACTCCTGCTTCTTTTAAACTGTCTGCTAAGCGAGTAGCAGCAAACTCACCTTGTCTTCCCCCTGTATATTTAACATCACCAATGATAACTTTTCCATTTAAAGAAGTTCCCGTAGTTAAAACCACTTTAGAGCTTTGATATTCCATTCCTGTAATAGTTTTCACACCTGTTACCTGCTGTTTTTTAACTAATAATTCTGTAACAATATCCTGTTTTAGATCTAACTTGTTTTCTTGCTCTAAAGCTCTAATCATAGCGGATTGATAAGTTGGCTTATCTGCCTGGGCTCTCAAAGCATGTACAGCTGGCCCTTTAGAAGTATTTAACATCATAATATTTACATAAGACTTATCAATATTTCTTCCCATTTCCCCACCTAAAGCATCTATTTCACGCACAATATGTCCTTTAGCTGGTCCTCCAATAGAAGGATTGCAGGGCATTAATGCCACATGGTCTAAATTTAAAGTTAATAATAAAGTTTTACATCCCATTCTAGCACTTGCTAAGGCTGCTTCACACCCCGCATGTCCTGCTCCAATTACTATTAAATCATAATTTTTCATGTTGTTCCTCCTTAAATATCTACTTATTTCTAATTTAAATTATACAATCTATTTTTTATTTTCCTAAACAAAAATCAGCAAAGATTTGGTCAATGATATCTTCGCCAATTGCATCACCAGTAATTTCATTAATTGCTTCTAAAGCAGCACGTAAATCAATAGTTAAGAAATCATTTGCTAACCCTTTCTCAAAAGCTTCTTTAACATCAGCAATATTCTGCTCAGCTCTTTGTAAAGCTTTTTTATGTCTTAAACTACTGACCATAGTTTCTTCATTAGCATTAACCTGCCCACTATAAACTAATTCAGAAATAGCATCTTCTAATTCATTAATTCCTTGATTAGCAATAGCCGCAGTCTTAACAATAGGAGCCTCAGGTAAAATGTTTTTTATTTTTTTTAGCTCCAATTGATGGTCCAGATCTAATTTGTTAGCTATCACAACTACTTCTTTACCTTGAGCATCTTTTAATAATTGTTCATCGGCAGCAGTAATTCCAGCACTAATATCAACAACCAATAAAATCAATTCTGCTTTAGCAAGATATTCTTCAGATTTTTCGACTCCAATTTTTTCTATTTGATCTTCAGCATTTCTAATTCCTGCTGTATCAATTATTTTAACTGGAATTCCATCTATATTAATTACTTCTTCAATTATATCACGAGTAGTACCTGGAATATCAGTTACAATAGCCCTTTTCTCTCTGACTAATGAATTTAATAAACTGGATTTACCAACATTAGGTCGACCAACAATAGCAGCTTCTATTCCTTCTTTTAGAATTTTTCCCCGCTCACTAGTAGCTAATAAATCTTCTAGTTGTTGCTGTACTGCATCAATTCTAACAGCTAACTCTTCAGAATCAAAATCATCAATTTCATCTTCTGGAAAATCAATAGTTGCTTCTAAATGAGCTAATAAAGAAACTACATCTTGTTTAATAGCATTAACTTCTTCAGATAAGCCGCCTTCTAACTGGTCTAATGCAACTTGCATACTAGCTTCTGTTTTAGATTGAATCAAATCTGCTACTGCCTCTGCTTGGGCTAAATCAATCCTACCATTCAAAAAAGCACGTTTAGTAAATTCACCCGGCTCTGCTAGCCTAGCCCCTTGGTCTAATACTAAATCTAAAATTTTTCTTAAGACTACTGTTCCCCCATGGCAATTTATTTCTACTACATCTTCAGTAGTATAAGTCTTCGGCTCTTTCATTACTAAAGCAATAACTTCATCTATTACTTGAGATTCTTGGTCCAAAATATGCCCATAATGAGCAGTATAAGTTTCAACATCATTTAATTTTTTGTTTTTAATACTCTCAAAAATATTATCAGCTATTGCAATGGCCTCTGCACCACTAATTCTTATAATTCCAATTCCACTTTCTCCAACAGCAGTTGCTATTGCAGCAATAGTATCATCTGAATACATTTTAACACCTCGCTTTAAAATAGCTTACCCGGTCTATATTATTTTATAATTATTCATCTTCCTTTAAACTCTTATTACTATTGTTTACTCGCTTTTATTACTCTTATTAATTAAACAAACCCAGTACTTTTAGATACTGGGTTTGCTAAAAATTATTCAGCTACAATTACTACTTTACGATAAGGTTCCTGCCCTTCACTATGCGTTGAAACACCTGACTTTCTCTGTAAAGTAGTGTGAATGATTTTCCTCTCATGAGGAGGCATCGGATCTAATTTCACTTTGGTTCCTTTACTCTTAGCTTTTTTAAACATCTTAATAGCTAACTTTTCTAAAGTTTTTTTCCTTCTATCCCGATATCCTTCAGCATCTAAAACAACTTGTAAATAATCCTCTTCGCCTTTATTTATAGCTAAATTAGTTAAATACTGCAATGCATCTAATGTTTTACCACGATAACCAATAACTAATCCTAAATCTTCTCCTGTTATATTTAAGACTATCTTTTGAGCTTCTTTATCCTGCTCAATAACTTCTATCTCTAAATCAGAAGACATATTATCTAATAATCGTTGTAAAAATAATTCTGCATGTTCAGTTTTAGTTTCTGGATTAGATATTTTAATTCTAGCCTTTTGTGCTCCAAAAACTCCTAAAAATCCTTCTTCAGCTTCTTGTAAAACCTCATACTCTACCTTCTCTTTAATGGTCCCTAATCTTTCTAGTCCTTTATTAAGGGCCTCATCTACTGTATTTTCACTAACAATGACCCTCTTCATTTTAAGATTCCTCCTTCAGATCTGAACTTTCCTCAATCTCTTCTTGTACTTCTTCTAAATCTGGATCTGGTTGTTGATAAATAATATATTGCTGTGCCGTCATTGCTAAATTAGAAGTAAGCCAATATAATAGTACTCCAGCAGGAAAACTAAATCCAATTACCACAATTAATAATGGCATAAAATATGCTACTTTATTCCCTTCTGATGAAGCAGAATATTTCTGTTGTAAAAAACTTTGCCCAAACATAGTTAATCCTGTTAAAATAACTAAAGGTATATATGGTTGACTTAAATCAGGAATTAACAAGAAAGATTCAGCTTGTAAAGCATTCCAACCTTTTAAAGCTCTGAATAAAGCTATTAAAATAGGCATTTGAACTAATAAGGGTAAACAACCTGCTGCTGGATTAATTTTATATTTCTGATATAAATTCATTATTTCTTCTTGTTGCTTTTCTTTATCATCATCATACTTTTCTTTTAACTCTTCAATCATAGGTTGAACTTTTTGCATCTTCTTCATCGACTTTGTTTGTTTAGAAATCAATGGGAATAAAATTATTCTAATAACAACTGTTAATAAAATAATTGCCAGCCCATAACTATTAGTAAAATCATAAATGGTTTTTAATAATTCCTGCATATAATTGCCAATGAAACCGAAATCTTGTTTTGTTTTAACAGCCACTTCTTGATCTTCATAAACAGCTTTAATATTATCACGACTATTGATTTCTAATTCCCAAGGATTATCCTTAATTTCTTTACTACCTTCTTTATCACTGACAACCCAATATTTAAATTTTTCTTCAGGGTGAGCTGTCAAAGTTATTTGAGCCCCTTCTTCGTATTCGTCCTGATTAGGTTGAATTGACACTTTATTCTCTGTCTCTTCATTTTGCTGGACTTCCAAATTAATATCAGTTGTCCTTGAACAGCCTGTGATTACAAATACTAATAATAAAATAATTGAAACAAATATCCACTTCTTCTTAAACATTAATTGCATTCCTCCTAATTTCTTTACTTTAATCTAAAAATTTAGTAAATTTAATTTTATAGCCATTTACTCTACTGGATCATATCCCCCAGGGTTAAAAGGATGACATCTTAAAATTCTAGTAACCGCTAAATAACATCCTTTTATTAGCCCATATTTAGTTAAAGCTTGAATAGCATATGTAGAACAAGTAGGATGAAAACGACAAGTTTTTTTACCTTTTAATGGGGAAATTAATTTTTGATAAATTTTAATTAATTTAATCAAAAAAACAGAAAAAAATTTCACTATATCAATCCTTTACAATTTTAGATTTAATAAAAAGATGATTTATTGCTTGTTCAATCTGTTGATAAGAAGCATTAATAATTGGATTCCTAGCTATAAAAACCAAATCAAATCCCTTTTCTATCCGATCTTTATTATTTCTGTATGCTTCTCTCAATAATCTTTTAACCCTATTTCTAACTACAGCTTTTCCAATTTTCTTACTAACAGAATAGCCTATTCGGTTAGTTTGCTTATTATTTTTCAAAACATACAAAACAACAAATCTATTAGCATATGATTTGCCATTATTGTATACATTTTTAAATTGATACGTCTTTTTTAACTTCTCATTTTGCATAATATATAATTTCCTCCTTAAGTTAAGGAGTTTTCTTTTAATCCTACTCTACTAAATTATAGATTATCTAATCTAGCATGTCAAGATTAATACTCCAGCTAAAACAAATTATACACAAAAAAGTTGATAATTAGACTATAATTTGATATGATTATCTTACAATCAGTGTACATAATTTAATATCATGAAATTTAAAATCATAATTAGTTATTCGCAACTTTTGTTGTGAGTAACTAATTGTTTTTTTAAGGTGAAATATCATATTTTATCAAGTTATCCACAGGTTTATACACAGTAACTGTGGATAACTATGCACAGGAGGCTAATATTGTGCAAAAACAAGAAGCTGAAAATATTTGGAAACAGGCATTGGAAAAAATTGAATCTAATTTAAGTACACCAAGTTTTGAAACTTGGTTTCAGCCAACTGAAATTTTAGGAATTCAAAACAATACTGTCTTAATTGAAGTACCCAATGAATTCGCTAAAGATTGGTTGGAAACTCGTTATTCTAAATTAATCAAGGAGTCTTTATTAGAGGCAACAAACAATTCTTACGAAATAAAGTTTATCATCCCAGAAATGGAAGAAGAACTCATTCTAGAAGAAGATGATCCACCTGAAGAAGAAAAAAAGGAAGAGCAAGAAGAAAAAGATACCACAAACAAAGTACAAGCTGATTTAAATCCAGAATATACTTTTGATACTTTTGTAATTGGTAGTAGTAATCAATTTGCTCATGCTGCTTCCTTGGCTGTAGCTGAAGCACCAGCTAAAGCATATAATCCCTTATTTGTTTATGGGGATGTAGGTCTAGGAAAAACACATTTAATGCATGCTATTGGAAATTATGTGCTTAGTCATAATTCTGACCTACAAATTATGTATTTAACTTCAGAAGAATTCACTAATCGTTTAATTAATGCTATTAAAGATGACAAAACTATGGATTTTAGAAATGAATATCGTAACATTGATATTTTATTAGTTGATGATATCCAATTTTTAGCTGGTAAAGAAAGAACACAGGAAGAATTTTTTCACACTTTTAACGCATTACATGAAGCAAATAAACAAATAATTATTTCTAGTGATAGACCTCCAAAGGAAATACCAACTTTAGAAGAAAGATTACGGTCTAGATTTGAATGGGGTTTGATTACTGATATTCAAAAACCAGATTTAGAAACAAGGATAGCAATTTTAAAGAAAAAAGCAACTTTAGAAGATATCAAATTGCCTAATGATGTTATTGTTTATATTGCTAATCAATTTAAAACAAATATCCGAGAATTGGAAGGAGCACTAATTAGAGTTGTAGCATATTCATCATTAAGCAACGAAAAAATAACAGTAGACTTGGCTAAAAAGGCTTTAGAAAATATGATTAATGAATCTAATAATTTAGCTAATAGAGAAATTACTGTTAATTTAATTCAAAAAATAGTATCTGATTATTATGATATCACAGTAGAAAAAATGAAATCCAAAAGAAGAACTAGAGCAATAGCTTTTCCAAGACAAATTGCAATGTATTTATCTCGGGAATTAACAGATTTATCATTACCCCAAATTGGAAAAAGATTTGGTGGTAGAGATCATAGTACAGTTATTCATGCTTATGATAAAATTAAAAATAAAATTAATGACGATGAGCAATTTAAAGGAACTATTGATGCATTATTGGAAAAAACAAGAAGTTAGCCCTGTGGATAAGTCTGTGGATAACCTGTGGATAAGTGGTTTTTTGTGTGGATAACTTTGTGGATAAGTTAAGTTATCCACAGGTTGTTGATAAGTCGCATAGTTATCAACAGGTTATCCACAATCTATCCACAAGTTTGAGCTCTTATGTTGCAACGGTCGAAGTTACTTATCCACATTATCCACAGCCCCTACTACTACTACTACTATTATTAAAAAAAATATAATACTAGTAGTTTATAGCCTAAGTACTGTAATTAAGCATAATAATATATAGGCATTTATAAACAAGGGAGGTTATTTTATGAAAATAAAAGTAAGGCAAAAAGATTTGTATCAAGGAATTCAAACAGCTGCAAAAGCTGTTTCTTCAAAGACAACATTACCCATTTTATCAGGTGTTCTATTAGAAACAGTAGATGATAAAATTAAATTAGTTGGAACAGATTTAGAAATAGGAATAGAATGTTTTGTTAATGCAGAGATTATATCTGAAGGGTCAATTGTATTACCCGCTAAATATTTAACTAGTATAGTCAGAGAATTACCAGCAGAAGAAATAATCTTAACTACAGAAGATTCTAATAATACATCTCAAATCAAATGTGGTAATTCACAATTTAATATTCATGGTTCACCAGCAGATGAGTTTCCCCTATTACCAGAAGTAGATTCAGGAATTAATTTTTCTTTAGAACAAAACAAATTAAAAGAAATTATTAACCAAATTGAGTTTGCTGTTTCTGATGATGAAAGTAAACCATTTCTAAATGGAGGATTATTTTTAGTTACAGAGCAAATGATTAAGGTAGTTGCTACTGATACATACCGACTAGCTTATAGAGAAAACGAAATTGAAGATAAAGATTTGAACATTGATCAATTTATCGTTCCTAGAAAAACTTTAAATGAGTTGAATAAATTATTAACTGATTCAGAGGAAGAGGTTAATATAAACATTACAGAAAATCAAGCTTTATTTAATTTTTCAGGAATATCTATTGTATCTAGATTAATTGAAGGACAGTTTCCTAACTACAAGCAAGTAATTCCAGACAAAAATAAAACTACAGCAACTATAGATAAAAATGAATTATTACATGCTACTAAAAGAGCAGCTCTATTAGCTAAACAAGATTCAAATATTATTAAAATAAATTTAAAATCAGACAAATTAGTTATTACTGCTAACACTCCAGAAGTTGGTCAAGCGTATGAAGAAGTTCCAATTGAATTAACTGGTGAAGAAACAGAAATTGCATTTAATGCTCAATATTTAATTGATTGTTTAAAAGTCATTTCTGAAGATAAAGTTAATTTAGAACTATCAGGTTCACTTTCTCCAGGCGTAATAAAAACTGATAATGAATATGAATATATTTATGTAATTATGCCAGTTCGTAGTGCTTAAAATCAGGAGGGTTTTATTATGGAAAAAATAAAAATAAAAACTAAAACTATTAATTTGAGTCAATTTTTAAAATGGGCAAATTTAGTATCTACTGGTGGAGCTGCTAAGGCAGTAATTAACCAAGAACAAGTTAAAGTAAATGGAAAGGTAGAGACACAAAGGTCTAAAACTTTAGTTCCTGAAGATGTTGTGGAGTTTGAAGGACAGAAATATAAAGTTGTAGCCTCCTAAAAGGAGGGAGTATAAGAAATTGTATTTATCACAATTGTTTTTAAATAAATTTAGAAATTATAGCGAACAATATGTACAATTCAATCAAAACTTAAATTTAATAATTGGAGAAAATGCTCAAGGAAAAACGAATTTATTAGAAGCTATTTACTTATTAGGAACAGGAGATTCTCATCGAACTAATATTAATTCTGAATTAGTAAACTGGAAGCAAAATGGATTCTACCTAAAGGGTGAATTAATAAAAAAATCACAAGATTACAAATTGGAAATGAAATTAAAAAATGGTAGTAAAGAAATTAGAGTTAATGACAACAAATTAGAAAAAACATCTGATTTGTTGGGATATTTAAATGTAATTATTTTTTCTCCAGAAGATTTAGAACTCGTTAAAGGAAGTCCTAGGTTAAGAAGAAAATTTATTAATCTAGAATTGTCTCAAATCCAGCCTTATTATAAGCATAATCTTAAAGAATATAATCAAGTTGTTAAACAAAGAAATAATTTGCTAAAAAAAATCAGAGATGCTAATGCACCAGATAATATGTTAGAGGTTTGGAATCAGCAATTAGTTGAACTAGGTACTAAAATTATAAAAAAAAGATTAGAGGCTTTAGATAAATTAAAAGTATTAGCTAGATTAATGCAGCGTAAATTAACTAATGGAACGGAAAGCTTAAAATTAAAATATGATAGTAAATTAAATATAAAGCATAATAGTTCTAAATCTGAAATTAAGGAAAAATTTACAACATATTTAAAGAAAAATAAGAAAAAAGAAATAGAACGAGGAGTTACGACTATCGGTCCACATCGTGATGATATTTCTTTAAGTGTAAATGAGGTCGATATTAGAAAGTATGGTTCTCAAGGTCAGCAAAGGACAACAGCTTTAGCTTTGAAATTATCAGAATTAGAGTTTATGAAATCTGAAATAGGAGAATATCCGGTTTTATTATTAGATGATGTTTTTTCTGAATTAGATAATAAAAGGTCAGAATATTTATTAGAAACAATAAAAAATAAAATCCAAACATTTATTACTAGTACTAATTTAAAGAGATTAGAAGATTTAACTCAAGAACATACAACTTATAAGATAAAAAATGGTTCAGTAATTGAGGTGAATTAATATGGCTGAATCAATTAAAGAGTTATTAAATAGGGCTTTACGTCAACTTGGTATTTCTAAAAAGGTGAAAAAAACCCAATTATTAGATACTTGGTCAAGAGTTATTGGTAAAGATATTCAAGAACATACAGAAGCTAAATATTTTGACCGAGGAACTTTATTTGTTAATGTAGATAATTCTTCTTGGGCTCACCAGTTATTATTTATGAAACAAAATTTAATGGAAAAAATAAATAATAAATTAGATGAAGAATTAGTTACAGAAATTAGATTTAAAGTAGGTCATATAACTAAAGAAGATTGTGATTTTTCGAAAGAATATAAAAATGAAACGAAAAAAATAGAGTTAAACCCTGAAGAAGAAACAAAGTTACAACAAACAGCTGAATCTATTGCTGATGATAATTTGAAAGCTAAATTTTTAAATTTATTAATGGAAAGTAAAAAAACTAATAAATGGCGTAAAAATAATGATTGGAAAGAGTGTCCTGAATGTTCAGTTTTAATCCCTGATTTTAAATCTAAATGTTCAATTTGTGAATTGAAAGAAGGAAAAGAAGAATTAGTTAAAAAAATTGAACAATCTTTGTATCAGAACCCCTGGTTAAGTTATAATAAATTAGCAACTAATTATCCGCAATTAAATGAAGATGATTTTAATGTTATTAAAGATAATTTAGCTGCTAGATTAGAAGAAAAATTAGATGAAATGTTAGTTTTAGCCTTAGAAGACCAGATTGACAAGCAGAAATTACGGGTGTTAATACAAAATTATGTGATGTTAGAAACAGGAGTAGATCCAGATAATTTAACAGACAGGCTGATAAAAAAGATTATTGGGTCTAATAAAATGAAAATTTATAATAATTTATAACAAAAGGAGGGGAAAAATGTTACATTTAGGACAAGATTATACGATTCCTGCTAAAGATGTAGTATTAATTGCTGATTGGGAAGCTACAATTGACTCTAAAGATACAGTTGATTTTTTAGATATTTCTGAAGAAGAGGGCTTTATAATTGATTATGCCAATGGAGACCCTAAATCTTTTGTAGTGACTGAAGAAAAAATTTATTATTCTATAATTTCTTCTTCAACATTAAAAAAGCGAATGAATTTTGTTTACAATTTAGAATAAAATCTTGGAAAACCTTAAATGGAGGTTTTAGTTGAATGAAATCAGAAACTAATTATGATGCTGAACAAATACAAGTTTTAGAAGGTTTAGAAGCAGTCCGGAAAAGACCAGGTATGTATATTGGTAGTGTTGGTGAAAAAGGTTTACATCATTTAGTCTATGAGGTTGTTGATAATAGTATAGATGAGGCTATGGCTGATCATTGTGATCAAATCAAAGTAATTATTAATTCTGATAATACTATTACAGTAATTGATGATGGACGGGGAATACCAGTAGCTAAGCATAAGAAAATGGATCGACCGGCATTAGAAGTTGTAATGACAGTTTTACATGCAGGTGGAAAATTTGATGGAAAAGGATATAAAGTATCTGGTGGATTACATGGAGTCGGTGTTTCAGTAGTTAATGCTTTATCGGAATGGTTAGAAGTAGAAGTACAGAGAAATAATAAAGTTTATTATCAAAAGTACAACCGTGGAATTCCAGAAGAAGATGTACAGGAAATTGGTGAAACTGAAGAAAGTGGAACTAAGATTACTTTTAAGCCAGACCCGAAAATTTTTGAAGAAGTTAAATTTGAATATGATACTTTAATTAACCGCTTAAAAGAACTTGCTTATTTAAATCGAGGTATCAATATTAAAATCATAGATGAGCGGGGAGAAGAAAAACGTAGTGAAGAATTTGAATATGAGGGTGGAATTAATTCTTTTGTTAAAGAAATAAATTCTCATAATGATCCGTTATTCGATGATGTTATCTTTTTTGAGGATCAAATTGATGGGATTCAACTAGAAGTAGCTATTCAATACAATAGTAATTACGTAGAAAAGATATTTACATTTGCTAATAATATTAATACTCATGAAGGTGGTAAGCATTTAAGTGGATTTAAGTCTGCTTTGACAAGAACGGTAAATGATTATGCCCGCCAAAATAAGTTACTAAAAGAAAAAGAGGATAATTTAGCTGGAGATGATATTAGAGAAGGTATTGTAGCAATTGTTAATTTAAAATTGCCTGAACCTCAATTTGAAGGACAGACTAAGACTAAACTGGCTAATAGCAAGGTGCGGGGAATAGTTGATTCTTTTGTATCTCAGAATTTAAGCAACTATTTAAATGAAAACCCTGATATTGCTAAAGTAATAGTTGATAAAGCTAAAGCTGCTGCTCAAGCAAGGAAAGCAGCTAAAAAAGCAAGAGAATTAACCCAAAGAAAAAGTGCGCTATCTAGAACTGCTTTACCTGGTAAATTAGCTGACTGTTCCTCTCGTGACCCAGAAAAAAGCGAAATTTATATTGTAGAGGGTGATTCAGCAGGAGGGTCAGCAAAACAAGGTAGAAATAGAGAATTCCAAGCTATTTTGCCTTTGAAAGGTAAAATTTTAAATGTAGAGAAAGCTCGTTTAAATAGAATTTTAGGTAACAAAGAGATTAAATCTTTAATAACTGCTTTAGGAACAGGGATAGCAGATGAGTTTGATATTGAAAATGCTCGTTATAAAAAGATTATCATTATGACTGATGCTGATGTTGATGGAGCACATATTCGAACGTTACTGTTAACTTTCTTTTATCGTTACATGCGTCCTTTATTAGAAGAAGGAAATATTTATATTGCTCAACCTCCGTTGTATAAAGTAACTCATTACAGTGATGAATACTATGTTTACAATGATCGGAAATTGCAGGAATTATTAAATGAACTTAGTGATAGAGGACTTTCACTACAAAGATATAAGGGATTAGGGGAAATGAATCCTGGTCAATTATGGAAAACAACAATGGATCCTGAAAACAGAACATTATTACAAGTTCAAATTAGTGATGCGGTTATGGCTGATGAAACATTTACTACATTAATGGGAGATAAAGTTGCTCCACGACGAGAATTTATCCAAAAGAATGCTAAAGAAGTAGAAAATTTAGATGTTTAGAAAATAAGAAACAATTTGATAATATCTAGTTATAGGAGGATAATTAATGGAACAATTAGTAGCTGATAAAGTTAAAAAGGTAGATATTGAAGAAGAAATGCAGAGTGCATACATAGATTATGCTATGAGTGTAATTGTAGGTCGTGCTTTACCCGATGTTCGAGATGGATTAAAGCCAGTACATCGTAGAATCATGTATGCTATGTATGATTTAGGTTTAACGCCTAATAAGTCACATAAGAAATCAGCTAGAATTGTAGGAGAAGTATTAGGTAAGTATCATCCGCACGGTGATGCAGCAGTTTATGATACAATGGTTAGAATGGCTCAGGATTTTTCATATCGCTATCAATTAGTTGATGGACATGGTAATTTTGGGTCTATTGATGGTGATTCTGCAGCAGCAATGCGATATACTGAAGCTAGAATGACTCCCCTGACAATTGATATGTTAACAGATATAAAAAAGAGCACAGTTGATTTCACAGATAATTTTGATGGTTCTCTAGAAGAACCAGAAGTTTTACCTGCAAAAGTTCCTAATCTTTTAGTTAATGGAGGGTCTGGTATTGCAGTTGGAATGAGTACTAATATACCGCCCCATAATTTAGCTGAGGTAATTGATGGTGTAATAAAAGTTATTAATGAACCAGATACTGATATAGCAGAGTTAATGAAAATAATTAAAGGTCCTGATTTTCCAACTGGTGGAATTATTATGGGTCGGAAACCAATAAAAAATTACTTTGAAACTGGACGAGGTAAAGTTAAAGTTAGAGCTAAAACAGAAATTGATGAACTTTCTAGTAACAAATATCAACTCATTATAACTGAATTGCCTTATCAGGTTAATAAAGCTAAATTAGTAGAAAAAATTGCTAAGTTAGTACGTGATGATAAAATAGATGGTATTACAGATTTAAGAGATGAATCTGATCGTGATGGAATGAGAGTAGTAGTTGAATTAAGACAAGGAATTAACCCTCAAGTAGTTGAAAATAAATTATTTAAACAGACAAGAATGCAGACTACTTTTGGAGTAATAATGCTAGCTTTAGTTGATGGAGAGCCTCAAGTTTTAGGAGTAAAAAAAGTATTAGAACATTACATTAATCATCAAAAAGAAGTTATTACTAGAAGAACTAAGCATGATTTAAACAAATCAGAAGCTAGAGCTCATACCTTGGAAGGATTTAAAAAAGCTTTAGATAACATTGATAAAGTTGTTGAATTAATTAAAGCTGCTGACGATACTGCTAGTGCTCGAGAAGAATTAATTGCTGAATTTGGATTTTCTAAAAATCAGGCTAAATCTATTTTAAATATGAGATTAAGCCGCCTAACTAGTTTGGAAAGAACAAAAATAGATGATGAATATGAAGAATTAAAAGAAAAAATAAGTTATTACAAATCAATTTTAGCTAGTGAAGAAAAATTATTAGCTATTATTAAAGATGAATTAAAAGAAATCAAAGAAAAATATACTGATGAGCGAAGAACTGAAATTAGAGATCAAAATATTGATTTAGAAATGGAAGATTTAATTGAAGAAAAAGATATAGTAGTAGCAATAACTAAAAGTGGGTATATAAAACGAACTAATTTAGATAAATATCGTAATCAACATCGAGGTGGAAAAGGTGTTATAGCTCTAAAGACTAAAGAAAATGATTTAGCAAGTGATATCTATATTACTTCTACTCATAATTATTTATTATTCTTTACTGACCAAGGTAAAGTATATAGATTAAAAGGATATCAAATTCCAAAAGGTAGTCGTCAGTCTAAAGGAATACCAATCATTAATTTATTAGATATAGACCCTGAAGAGAATATAACAAGTGTAGTTCCTATTTCAGAATTTGAAGCAGAACAATATTTGTTTATGGCAACTCAAAAGGGGAGAGTTAAGAAAACACCACTAGAAGAATTTAATACTAATTATACAGGATTGATTGCTTTAGGTTTAACTAAAAATGATAAATTAGTAAATGCTAAACTTACAACTGGTGAAGAAGATATTATTTTGGGAACAAGAGATGGATTAGCAATTAGATTTTCTGAAAAAGATGTAAGGAGTATGGGTAGAA
>JBNJFD010000030.1:0-12854 GCA_051746525.1 Bacillota bacterium
CGCGATTTGTCTAAAGAGCAGGGGAAAGAAATTAATTTAGTGATTAAAGGTAAAGAAACAGAATTAGATAAAACTGTAATTGAAGAAATTGGTGATCCATTAAAGCATATGATTAGAAATTCTATTGATCATGGAATTGAAACTCCTGAAGTAAGAGAAGAGCAGGGGAAAAGTAGAGAAGGTACGATTACTTTAAATGCTTATCATAAAGAAGGAAAAGTAATTATTGAAGTTAAAGATGATGGTCAAGGTTTAGATAAAGAGAGTATTCTTGCTAAAGCTCGCGATAGAGGAGTAGTTGGTGCAGATGAAGAATTGCAGGAACGAGAGATTTACCAATTAATTATGGAACCTGGTTTTTCTACTTCCGATGAAGTGACTGAGACTTCAGGTCGTGGAGTAGGGATGGACGTAGTTAAGAGTAATATTGAAAAATTAAGGGGAACTGTAAACATATTCAGTGAACCTGGTCAAGGAACTACTTTTAAATTAAAATTACCATTAACTTTAGCTATTATAGATGGAATGAAAGTAAAAATTGGAGATGAATATTTTATTATTCCTCTAAATTCAATTGTGGAATTTATTCAGCCTTTAGAAAGTCAGCTTAAAACAGTTGAAGGGCAGGGCGAAGTTGTTAAAATACGTAATAAGTATGTTATGTTAGCTAGGTTAAATAAACTTTTAGATATTGATACTAATGTAACAGACCCTACTCAGGGAATAGTAGTGATTGTACAAGATGAAGGGCAGGAAATATGTTTATTAGTAGATGAAATTTTAGGTCAGCAGCAAGCGGTAATTAAGAGTTTAGAAGATAATTATACTTATGTTGAAGGAATGTCAGGTGCTGCTATATTAGGAGATGGAAATGTAGCAATGATTCTTGATATTGGAACAATTATTAATATGTCTAGTCGTTAAGTTATTAACAAGTTAATAATAAAGGAAGGGGGTATTAGCATGGAGCGTAAAGATGCTAATAATGCTGAGAATAATGATAATACCTTAAATATTTTAAATCAGCAGTTAACTAATATTTCTGCTGAAAATCAATTTTTAACTTTCAAAGTAGCAGATGAAGAGTATGGTGTAGATGTGTTAAAGGTTCAAGAAATTATTCGTTATCGAGAACCAACTACTATGCCTAATGCACCGCAGGTGATTAGAGGTGTGATTAATTTTCGCGGGGAAGTAATTCCTGTAGTTGATTTGAGAAGAAAATTTGATTTAGCAGAAAAAGAATATGATAATTTTACTATTATTATTGCTTTAGAAGTGAAAAGTAAAATAGTTGGAGTGGTGGTAGACCATGTGTCAGATATAGTTAGTTTTTCTAGTGAAGATATTCAAGAAAGCCTTGATTTTGGTTCACAAGTGGATACAGAATTTATTAGAGGTATGGCACGCTTAGATGAGAGGCTAATAATTTTACTTCATTTAGAAAAATTACTATCTTTTGAAGAGTTTAAAGCTGTTAATAAAGTAAGTACTAATGTGAATAAAGAAGCTTTAGTTGAAAATAATGAATAATTTATTAATTATTATACAGTCTAGAGAATGTGATAATAAGGTTTATCACCACCGTCAGGTGAAAAGATGCCGGATGAGTTGTTAACAAAATATTTTTTGGATATTTTGAATCAATTAGTGCTGAAGAGTAAGGGGATAAATAGAAATCAGCTTATAAAATTGTATATCAAAAGAGGAGGAACTAGTATATGTTTAAAAAATTAAAAGATTTAAATTTAGGATTTAAGATTGGCGGTGGATTTGCTCTTTTAATTCTGATTGGAGCTATTATGGCTTGGCTTGGTTATTCAAGCTTGAACTTAATAGGGCATAAAATTGAAATTGCTAATGGAGCTGATGAAGTAGATGAGTATACAATGCGAGCTCGAATAGAAGAAGAGGCATTTATGTTAAATTCTACAGAAGAAAATTTAGAAAAAGCTAACGAAAATTTATCTAAACTCAAAAATGCTATTAATGATTTGAGAGGAAATATGAATATAGCAAGTGAGAGAAAAGAAATGGAAGAAGTATTAGCTTTGGCAAACGAATATGACCAAGCTTTTAATAAATACGCAGCACAGACTTTTGACCAACAGGATTATAGAGAAGTATTTGTTAATAAAGAGGAAGAAATAATTTCTAGGGCAAAAGATTTATTAGATGACCAACAAACAGAATTAGATCAATTAATAGAAGATAATGCTAGTGTTAATAGAATTATTAATAAATTAGAAAGTGTTACTTTAGCACATAATGTAGTAGAGAAAGTAGATGAAATTGGGCGAGAAGAACGTAACCTTATAATTAATTTAACCAATGATCAAAAGCAGAAGCAATATATTGAAACTACTTCTACTGCTTTTGATGAGGCTGAAAATATTCTGACCAATCTTAAAGATGCTTTAAATGAGCAAACTGATATTAATCGGGTCAATAATCTATTAAAAGAATTAGATGCAGGGCGCACGGCTTTTCAAGATATTGTATCTAGTGAAGAAGTTAAGGACAGACAGAAGCCAATTATGGAAGATGCAGCACATGAATTAGAAGAAAGTGTTATAGAAATTTCTGATAACAAAGGACAAGAGATTGTCGATACTCAGAGTTCAGCTGTTAGGCAGATCTTTATTGCCGCTATTATAGCAGCAGTAATTGGTATTTTATTTGCTGTAATAATTACGAGAGCAATCACTAAACCCGTTAATAAAGGTGTAAGGTTTGCTCAAAAAATTGCAAATGGTAATTTTGATATAAATAATATTGATGTTAACTCCAAAGATGAAATTGGTTCTTTAGCACAGGCTTTAAATAAAATGAAAGTTGAATTAAATCAAGCTTTGAAAGATGTTAAACAAGCTGCTATGAATGTTAATAATGCTTCTGATGAAATTGCAGAAGGCAATCAGGATTTATCACAGCGAACGCAAGAACAGGCATCTTCTTTAGAAGAGGTATCTGCTACAATAGAAGAGATTACATCTTCTGTACAAGAAGTTGCAAATAATTCTGAACGAGCTGATGATTTATCTGATGAGACTATGGAGGCAGTACAGAAAGGGTCACAAGTTGTAGATGAAACAATGGATTCAATGACAGAGATGACAGCTAGCAGTAAAGAAATAGCAGAAATAATTACTACAGTTAATGATATTGCTTTCCAGACCAACTTATTAGCATTAAATGCAGCAGTAGAAGCAGCAAGAGCTGGAGAGCATGGTAAAGGATTTGCAGTAGTAGCTGCAGAAGTTAGAAATTTAGCTAGTCGAACTGCTGAATCAGCTGATGAGATTGAAAAATTAATTAGTAATATCATTGACCAGATTCAAGAAGGAAATGAATTAGTGGAAGAAACTGGAGAGGCTTTAGATGAAATTATTGAAAATAGTAAAACTACTTCTGAAGCTATTTCAGAAATTGCAGCAGCAATGGAAGAGCAGTCTTCTGCTACTAATCAAATTCAAGGTGCAGTAGAAGAATTGGATGAAGTAACACAACAGAACTCTTCTATGGTAGAAGAAATAGCTAGTTCTAGTGAAGCTCTTAATGGAGAAGCAGATGACTTAGCAGGAATAGTTAGCAAATTCAAATTAAGTAATTTTCAACAGAATCAAAGTCAAATAAATAATAACGCTAATAATAACCAAAGTAGTCAAAGTAATCAAAACAATTATTCTCAAAAATCGGGGATTAATGATTTAGAATCGGAAATGGACGGTCACTTTGAAGAAGATGATTTTGAAAAGTTTTAATACTTTTTTAATACTTATAGGATAACGGGTCAAATTTGATCCGTTATCTTCTAAGTAGTCTTTTGTATTATTTCAAATATTACCCTAATAGAACGCAAAATAAAGAGAGGGGTTATTAGGATGGAGCGAAAAGATGCTAATAGTACTGGGAATAACGACAACACCTTAAATATTTTAAATCAGCAGTTAACTAATATTTCTGCTGAAAATCAATTTTTAACTTTCAAAGTAGCAGATGAAGAGTATGGTGTAGATGTGTTAAAGGTTCAAGAAATTATTCGTTATCGAGAACCAACTACTATGCCTAATGCACCGCAGGTGATTAGAGGTGTGATTAATTTTCGCGGGGAAGTAATTCCTGTAGTTGATTTGAGAAGAAAATTTGATTTAGCAGAAAAAGAATATGATAATTTTACTATTATTATTGCTTTAGAAGTGAAAAGTAAAATAGTTGGAGTGGTGGTAGACCATGTGTCAGATATAGTTAGTTTTTCTAGTGAAGATATTCAAGAAAGCCTTGATTTTGGTTCACAAGTGGATACAGAATTTATTAGAGGTATGGCACGCTTAGATGAGAGGTTAATAATTTTACTTCATTTAGAAAAATTACTATCTTTTGAAGAGTTTAAAGCTGTTAATAAAGTAAGTACTAATGTGAATAAAGAAGAACTAGTCGAAAACAATGAATAATTGTTAATCATTATACAGTCTAGAGAGTGTGATTAAAATGGAGCAAATTAGTCAAAGGGTTTTTGATCATATTAGTGATTTGATTTATCAAGAAATAGGAGTCCATTTGCCTAAAAAAAAGAAATCAATGGTGAATTCTAGATTAAGCAAGAGAATTAGAAAATTAGGATTATCAGATTTTAAAGAATATTGTGATTATTTAGAAGATAATAAAAAAGAATTATTACATTTGTTTAATACTTTAACAACTAATGTTACACATTTTTTCCGAGAAAAACATCATTTTGAGTTTTTAAAGAATCAAGTTTTTCCTGAATTGAAACAAAATAACAATAAAAAAGTTAGGGGTTGGAGTGCAGGCTGTTCTAGTGGAGAAGAGGCTTATACTTTAGCTATTTTATTATCAGAATTTTTTAGTAAATCTTGGGATGTTAAGATTTTAGGAACTGATATTAATACTGAAGTTTTAACTGCTGCTAGGAAAGGGATTTATCATCATCGGCAAGTAAAAAAGGCACCTTATGAATTATTGACTAAATATTTTCAATTAGGGTCTGGGGAAAATGAAGGTTTATTTAAAGTCAAAGATAAACTAAAAAAATTAGTAGTGTTTAGAAGGTCTAATTTGAATCAGAAACAATATCCTATAAAATCGGAATTAGATTTTATATTTTGCCGGAATGTTTTTATTTATTTTAATAAAAATACTCAAAGTCAAATTTTAAATAAATTTCATTCCTATTTAAAAACAGGCGGCTATCTTTTCTTAGGACATTCTGAATCAATTAGTGCTGAAGATCAAGCTAATAAATGGAGGTCTGTTGCTAAAACAACTTACCAAAAAATATAGGAATAAACTGGAGGGGAAAATATGAATTGGAATTGGAAAAATTGGAATATAGGAACAAAATTAACTTCAGCTTTTGTGTTAATTATATTGCTGGGAGTAGGAGTTACAGGTTATTTAAGTTATCAAGAAGCTTCCGAAGCTGTAATTCATGAAATAGAAATGGAATTACAGGCTGTCAGAGAGTTAAAGAAAAATTCAGTAGAAGATTATTATGATGGGTTAGTAAATGAAATAGAAGTTACTGCCGGCTTGCATGAATTAAAGAATAATATGGAAGAATTTGATGAGGCTTTTGACCAAGGGACAGACAGTACAGAATATGAAGAATTAGCCTCTACAGTAGGTGCAGATTTAGATAATTTCAAGAATCAATATGGTTGGTATGATGTATTTTTGATTGATACTGATGGAGATGTTATTTATAGTGAAGCTAAAGAAAGTGATTATGGGACAAATTTGAGAACTGGTCCCTATAGTGATTCAGGTTTAGCCAAAGCTTATAGCAAAGCAAAGAATAATACTGTAGTTACTGATTTTGAATATTATGATCCTAGTGGAGAACCGGCTTCTTTTGTAGCTGCTCCAATTAAAGATGATGAAACTAATCAATTATTAGGGGTAGTAGCGTTACAAGTGCCTACTGATGAAATTAATACTCTTATGGCAGATAATACTGGTATGGGTGAAAGTGGAGAAACATATTTAGTAGGATCAGATAAATTAATGCGTTCTGATTCTCGTTTTAGTGAAAAAAGTACTATTTTAGAACGGGAAATTGATACTGAAGCAGTCACTGAAGCGTTAAACGGGCGCAGTGGAATAGAGATTGTAAAAGATTACCGCGGCACAAATGTATTTAGTGCCTACACACCTCTGGATATGTATGGTTTAGAGTGGGCCATGTTGGCTGAAATAGACGAAGCAGAAGTGATGGAACCGCTTGATATTATGCTCCGTAATATTTTGATAATCTTAGGGATAGTGGTAGTAGTAGCAATTGCTATTAGTTATTTCTTAATTCGGGGAATTATTGTTAATCCAATTAAGAAGGTGCAGTCTACTTTAGCTAAAGTTGCAAAAAACAATTTAGATGTTCAAACCGAAGTTTCTACTAATGATGAATTGGGTCAAATGGCTAATGATTTAAATGAAACAATTGAGTCTTTAAATAAGGCAATGCAGAAAGTTAGACAATCTGCTTTGAATGTTACTAATGCATCGGATGAAATTGCAGAGGGAAATCAGGATTTATCACAGCGAACACAAGAGCAGGCGTCTTCTTTAGAAGAAGTATCTGCTACTATAGAAGAAATCACATCTTCTGTGCAGGAAGTAGCTACTAATTCTGAACGAGCAGATGACTTATCAGATGAGACTATGGAGGCTGTGCAAGAGGGATCTGAAGTTGTAGATGAAACAATGGATTCTATGGATGAGATAACAGCTAGTAGTAAAGAAATAGCAGAAATCATTACTACAGTTAATGATATAGCTTTCCAAACTAATTTATTAGCTTTAAATGCAGCAGTAGAAGCAGCAAGAGCTGGAGAACATGGTAAAGGATTTGCAGTAGTAGCAGCAGAGGTTAGAAATTTAGCTAGTCGAACTGCTGAATCTGCTGATGAAATCGAGAATTTAATTAGTAATATTATTGACCAGATTAAAGATGGAAATGAGTTAGTGGAAGAAACAGGGGAAGCTTTAGATGAAATTATTGAGAATAGCAAAACAACTTCTGAAGCCATTTCAGAAATTGCTGCAGCAATGGAAGAACAGTCTTCTGCAACTAATCAAATTCAAGGGGCAGTAGAAGAACTAGATGAAGTAACGCAACAGAACTCTTCTATGGTAGAAGAAATAGCTAGTTCTAGTGAAGCTTTAAGTGGAGAAGCAGATGATTTAGCAGGTATCGTACGTCGCTTTAAACTAGGGAATATGCAGCAACAGCAAAGACAATCAAATAATACTGGGAACAATAATCAAAGTAGTCAACAAAGCCAAAAAAATCACTCTCAAAAATCGGGGATTAATGATTTAGAATCGGAAATGGATGGTCACTTTGAAGAAGATGATTTTGAAAAGTTTTAATAACTAATAGAATAACGGGCCAATTGTGGCTCGTTATTTCTCAATTAACTTCTAACTTTAAATATCAAGTTCAGTATTTGAAAGGAGTGAAAGAATGCGACTAAACATTCGGGGGAAACTATTAGGTGGCTTTGGGATAATTTTAGTGATTATGATTGTTATGGGGATTAGTTCGTATGTGATGACTAATTCTATAGATGAATTTGAAGGACAAGTAGAGCAAAGTATGGATCGTAGTAAATTTATTTCCGAAAAGGAAATTGATCATTTGATTTGGGCCAATAATCTTGCTGATACAATTATTTTAGGAAAAGAGTTTACTGGAGGGGTTGACCATACTAAATGTGAATTTGGACAGTGGTATTATGATTTTATAGATTCAGATGAGTTTAAGAACTTACCTAGTGAAATGAAAAGTGTAATTAATGATATGGAAGACCCGCATGAAAAACTGCATAATTCTGCTCAAGAAATTATAGATATCAATCAAGAATATGGAACTGAAACTGAAAAAGGACAAGAATTAGCTACAAAAGTATATAATAACCGAACCCAAAAACACCTTAGCCAAGTAAGAGATTATTTAGAAGAATATGAAGAGTTCTTAGCAACGGAAAAAGGAAACGCCGTAAAAATAGCTGACCAAAAGTTAGCAACCACTCATCAGCTTATAATCTATTTAACAATTGGAGCTGTAATAATTGGTCTTATTATTGCAGTGCTGATTAATCGAGGCATCACCAATCCAATTAACGATATAGTTGAGTTTTTACAGCAATTAGCTAAAAGCGGTGGTGATTTAACGCGAAGGATTAATGTTAGTAATAATGATGAGATAGGAGATTTAGCTTATTGGTTTAATCAATTTATTAATAAATTACATGATATAATTTATAGAATAAAGGTTTCAAGTGACTCAGTGAATGCTGGAGCAGATGAAATAGCCGATGGGAACCAAGATTTGTCTGCTCGAACAGAAGAACAAGCTTCTTCTTTAGAAGAGGTGGCAGCTACTATGGAAGAGATAACATCTTCTATTCAAAAAGTTGCTGATAATTCTGAACGAGCTGATGATTTATCTGATGAGACTATGGAGGCTGTGCAGGAGGGATCTGAAGTTGTAGATGAAACAATGGATTCTATGGATGAAATAACAGCAAGTAGTAAAGAAATAGCAGAAATAATTACTACAGTTAATGACATAGCATTCCAAACTAATTTGTTAGCTCTAAATGCAGCAGTAGAAGCAGCAAGAGCTGGAGAACATGGTAAAGGCTTTGCAGTAGTAGCTGCAGAAGTTAGGAATTTAGCTGGTCAAGCTGCTAACGCGGCTGATGAAATAGAAGATTTAATTAGTACAATTATTAATCAAATCGAAGAAGGAAACGAGTTAGTTGAAGAAACAGGGGAAGCATTAAGTGAAATTATAGAAAATAGTCAAGAAACTTCAGAAAAAATTTCAGATATTGCAGCAGCAATGGAAGAACAATCGTCAGCTGCTGGAGAAATACAAGGAGCAGTAGATGAATTAGATCAAGTAACTCAGCAGAATGCTTCTATGGTAGAAGAAATAGCTAGTTCTAGTGAAACTTTAAGCTCTGAAGCTAAAGAGATGTTTGATATTATTAAGCAGTTTGAATTAGAAGAACAGCTAAAAAACAAACAGCAGTAAAACAAAGTTAAACTTATGTAAAAAAGGAAGGTTTGGTAATAATGACTAGAAAAATAAAGACTTTAGTTGTAGATGATTCAGCTGTAGTCAGAAATTTATTGACTAAAACTTTAGAGTCAGATAATGCAATTGAAGTAGTAGCTGCAGCTGGAGATCCTTATAAAGCAGTTAAAAAAATTAAAAAATATGAACCAGATGTAATAACTTTGGATGTAGAAATGCCTAAAATGTCAGGATTGCAATTTTTACAAAAGTTAATGACTACTTATCCTTTACCCGTAGTAATGATTAGTAGTTTAACTAGCCAAGGTAGTAAAGAAACAATTAAAGCACTGGAATATGGAGCAATAGATTTTGTAGCTAAAAGTAATTTAAGGGATGCTAACAGCCGAGCTGATTTCAAAAGGGAAGTTATTAGAAAAGTTAAACTTGCAGCAGGTGTGAAAGTTAAAAAGATCAAAAGAAAAGCACGTAAGTCTAGGAAAGTCAAATCAAAATCTATAACTTCTACAAAAAATAAATTAAATGATAAATATATAATTGGAATTGGGGCTTCAACCGGAGGAGTTAAGGCTTTAAAAAGAATGATTGCTAAATTTCCTGCTAATTCCCCAGGGATAGTTATTGTGCAGCATATGCCTAAAGAATTTACTACTTCTTTTGCTAAAACTTTAGATGCAGTTGCTGAGGTTAATGTTAAGGAGGCACGTGCTGGAGATAAAATAAAATCGGGCCAAGCTCTATTAGCACCTGGAGATGCACATATTAAAATTAATAAAAAAGGTTCAAACTTTTATATTGCTTTAGACCAAGGACCTAAAGTAAATCATCAACGACCAGCAGTTGATGTAACTTTCAAATCATTAGCTAATCAAGTAAAAAAAGATACAATAGGAGTTTTATTAACTGGAATGGGCAAAGACGGTGCGCAGGGATTAAAAGAGATTAAAGCTAGAGGAGGTTATACTATAGCTGAGTCTAAAAAAACAGCTACTATTTTTGGAATGCCTAAACAAGCAATATCTATCGGTGCTGTAGAAGAAGTGGCACCCTTAGATAAAATTCCATCCCGGATAGTTTCTTTAGTTAAAAAATAGCAATTAAAGTTCAAAAGAAGAAATTAATTTTGTCTCAGGCTCTAACTTGGGGCGCCAAATTTCAATAGCTTTAGCAGTTGTAGAAATTTGGTGGGGAATACCATCTAAATTTAAACAAAGTTGGTCAAGGTCAAATTTTGGAATTGGATTATCGGCAAAAAGATTACTAATCAAAGTGATATGAAAATTCCACTCTTTATAATTTTCAATGGTAGATATGTTTTTTTGAGCTAGTTGTTGATGAATAGATTCAGCTAGTTCTTCTAATGAAGAAGTATTAGTAACATCTAAAACCAAAAAATTATTTGTATGTCGAAAACATTTTAGATTTTCTATTTCAATAGTGATAGGATCATTTTCTTGAGTGATTTGATTAATGATTTCTTGAGCTTGATCAACTTTTTCTTTCTTTACTCTATCTAAAGTAATGTGTAATTCAGGGCATGTACTATCTTCATATAAGTCATATTTATTAGCGATGATTTTTTGAATTTTAATGGCTGGTGCTAAATCTGCAGATTTAAAAGTTAAGACTACAAAATATTCTTGATCTAAATCAGCATTTTTAATCACAAATATCATCCTCCATTTTAAGTGAACAATATTACTTTGTATAAATATTTTAATATATTAACAACATAATAGCAAATCCATGTGTAAAATTAGATTTAAATACTTAATGTGTAAAAGAAGTTGACAAAGGGATTGATATTTATTATACTAAATGTAAGAATGATTATCAATTAGTTTGAAATATTTTGCTTTATAAATTAAAGGAGGTTAAAGTATGAGTGAGTTTCATGAAGATAATTTACCAGAAGAAGCGAAAGATTTTCATCGAATGATTCAAAGTGTAATTGAAGAATTAGAAGCTGTTGATTGGTATAATCAGCGTGCAGCTGCAACAGATGACCCAGATTTGAAAGCAATTGTTGAACATAATCGTGATGAAGAAGTTGAACATGCCTGCATGGGATTAGAATGGTTGCGGAGAAGATATCCGCAGTTTGATGAATTTATGAGAGAGTTTTTATTTACTGAAGGAGATATCACAATGTTAGAAGAAGGAGAAGAGGATGAAGGTGCAGCAGAAGCAGAAACAGCTGAAAGTTCGACTGATGGATCTTTAGGACTTAGTAATTTGAAGTAAAATTGAAAGGGGGAAAAAGAAATGACTAATTTAAAAAGACATTTAGCACCACTTACTGATAAAATGTGGAGCTTTATTGATGAAGAAGCTAGAGATATACTTAATTCAAAATTAACTGCTAGAAAAATTGTTGATTTTCAAGGACCAAAAGGACTTGATTTTGCTGCTGTTAATACAGGAAGAAAAGACGATATGACAGAGAAACCTGTTGATGGTGTTGCTTATTCTATGCGTCATGTATTACCAGTAGTAGAGATTGAGGTGCCTTTCACATTAGATCTTGATGAATTAGAATCTTTATCTCGAGGAGCAGAGGATGTAGATATAGATCCATTAATTGAAGCAGCAGAGAAAATTGCACAAGCTGAGAATAAAGCTGTGTTAAAAGGTTTAGATGAAGCTAATATTAGAGGTATTCTTGCAGCATCTGAACATGATCCTGTTACAGTAGGAGAAGATTTGATAGAACCAGTAGTAGAAGCAACTAAAACTCTTGTTTCTGAGGGGATAAAAGGACCCTATAACTTATTATTAGGTTCTGAATTATATTCTTTATTATATGAAGCTAAAAGTAATAAAGGATATCCTGTGAAAAGAAGAGTAGAAAATTTATTAGAAGGAGATATTGTTTATGCTCCTAGCTTAGATGAACAAGGATTATTAGTCCCGCAAGATAATGAAGATTTTGAATTTGTTTCTGGTCAGGATATTTCTATTGGATTTTCTCAGCAAAACGGAAATGAATTAGAATTTTTCTTAACAGAATCATTTACTTTTAGAGTTAATGCTCCAGAAGCTGCAGTTGTATTAAATAAATAGAATTACTTAACAATGACTAAATAATGATATGCTCTCCTTAAAGTAGACAGGTTAAATAATAAAAATCTGTTTACTAAAAAGGGGAGTTTTTTTATCTTTAAAAAGAAATATTATAAGTAAGGATCAAATTTGAGTCAAAGCATATTATCTAAATTGTTGGGGGGGCGTAAAAGTGTTAGTTAATCAATTTTCTTTAAAAAAAATTTATCAAGGACGTTTGGAAACTGGTGATGATTTATTAACTGTATTAAATGAATTTATCCAAGATAAGGACATTAAAGCAGGAAAGATATCTGCTATTGGTGCTGTACAAGAGGCTGCAATTTCTTATTATGATCAGGAAAGTAAGGAGTATGGAGCTAAGAAGTTAGATGAATCTTTAGAAATAATAAATTTAGAAGGTAATATCTCTTTAAAAGACGGCGAACCTATAGTTCATGCTCATATTGCTTTAGCTGATGAGGCAGGGAATATGTATGGCGGGCATTTAGAAGAGGGAACTACTGTATTTGCTTGTGAGTTTATAATTCAAGAGTATGAAGGGGAATATTTAGAACGAGGGTTGCATCAAGAAACTGAATTGCCGCTGTGGAGTTAAATCTATTTAATGCTGTACAAAAGTGAAGTTTAAAAAGGAGTTAATAATTTATGAAAAAAATAGTTAAAAATTTAATGCTAATATCTATTATTCAACTTATTTTACATGGTGCGTGGGAATATTTGC
>JBNJFD010000030.1:12954-14686 GCA_051746525.1 Bacillota bacterium
GTTTAAAAAGGAGTTAATAATTTATGAAAAAAATAGTTAAAAATTTAATGCTAATATCTATTATTCAACTTATTTTACATGGTGCGTGGGAATATTTGCAATGTGGGCTTTTTTATACTATGGAGGGACAAAGCTCTTTTGAGCATACAAGACTAATGATTAGTGCTACTATAGGGGATGTAGGTATAGCATTAGGAGTATTTATGATTTTAGCTTTTGTTAATCAAAGCTGGAATTGGTTTTTAGATTCTTGGGATAAAAAAGATAAAGTAATTATGATTTTATATGCTTTATTTGTTAGTTTCTTTTTTGAAGTACATGCTTTGTATATTAATAGATGGGGTTATAGTGCAAAAATGCCTTTGTTTCCAAAGACTAATATAGGTTTATTACCAGTAATTCAATTGTTGATTTTATTACCACTGGGATTTGTTATTGCTAGAATTATTATCCAGAAATATGGCGAATAATAGAATCTGAAGGGTTAACTTAATAATATCTTTATAATATCGAATTGTAAGATTGGACCAACTAAGGAGTGGTTAGATGGCAGAATTATTATTAAAAAATAGCAATTTCTTTTCTAGTCTTGCTCAAGAAGAATTAGAGCAGATAGAAAAGATTATGAAGCCTAGAAATTATAATCAAGGTGAATTGATTTTCTTTGAAGGGGAAGCGGGAGAAGGCTTGTTTTTTTTGGAATCAGGTAAAGTTAAATTAACTAAGATGGTAGAGAATGGAGATGAACAGATTTTAACTATTATTAAGCCGGGTAATATATTTGCTGAAGTTGTGTTATTTGGCAATGCTAACTACCCTGCTACTGCTGTGGCTTTAGAAGAGTCAAAGCTGCATTTAATCCGCAGTCGAGATATGGAACAGATAATTAAAGACAATCCAGAAATTGCGCTTAAATTATTAGATGTGATGAGTAAAAGACTAAGAAGAGCACAAAAATTAGTGCGCGATATGGGATTGAAAGATACTACTTGTCGGACGGCTAGCTTATTGATTTACTTGGCCCAAGAGTATGGTACAGAGATAAATGATAAAATAAAAATTGATCTGAAACTAACTCAACAAGAATTGGCTAATATGATTGGTACAACTAGAGAAACTATATCGCGAGTACTTAATAAATTTAAAGATGAAGATATAATTACAACTTATAAAAGAAAAATGGTAATTAGCGATTTAGAAGAACTAAAAGAATTTATCTAGAAGTTTTAGAAAAAACAACTGATTATGTGATATAGCTCATATATGATTTTGAGGATTACAAGTATAATATAAGTACAGTAATTAAAAAATAAACTTTAGGGGGGCAACTATGGATAAAGAAAAAATGAAAGAAAAATTTAAAGAAGAGCTTGGGTTTATACCTCCAGGAATATTCACAGGTGAAATGTTAGGTGAAGATTTTCAGCAGGTTTTGTCTGACTATCATGATATTGTGTGGCGTGATGAAGTAATTCCTTTAAAATATAAATATTTAATTGCTTTATCAAGTGCAATATTTGATGACCATGAAGAGCGAGCCAAATTAGAGATGAAGAAAGCAATTAAAGAGGGAGCAACTAGAGAAGAAATAATTGAAGTTTTCCGTCAAGTTGTGTGGTTAAAAGGTGCTCCGACAATAGTTAAGTTAACGCCATTACTTACATTTATGAATAAACATTTAAAAGATGAATAAAAAATGGGATTGAGAAAAAATTGAAAGCAGAGATTCCTG
>JBNJFD010000031.1:0-14678 GCA_051746525.1 Bacillota bacterium
AAGAGCAGTAACGAGTAAAGAGCAGTAACGAGTAAAGAGTAAAGAGCAGTAACGAGTGAAGAGCAGTGAAGAGAAAAAGCAGTGAAGAGAAAAAGCAGTAAAGAGTAAAGAGTGAAGAGTGAAGAGTGAAGAGTGAAACAAGAAACAAGAAACAAGAAACAAGAAAACTCAAGAACTGCTCAACTGCTTTTCAGGGGGGTGAAATAAATGATTGCCATTATAGATTATGGGATGGGTAATTTAAAAAATGTAAAAAAAGGTTTTGAGAAAGTAGGATATGAAGCACAGATAACAGACAAACCCCAAGATATTTTAGAGTCTGACGGTGTTGTTTTACCTGGAGTAGGTGCTTTTAAGGATGCTATGGATAATTTAGCAGCAGCTGACTTAATAGATGTTATTTATGATGTAATTGAACAGCAGAAACCCTTTTTAGGTATTTGTTTAGGGTTGCAGTTGCTATTTACGGAGAGTGAAGAGTTTGGTTTAACGGCTGGTCTTGATATTATTCCAGGAAAAGTTATAAAATTTCCTGATGATTTGAATCTTAAAGTGCCTCAAATTGGCTGGAATCAATTAAATATCGAAAAAGATACTAAATTATATCAAGGGATTGCCCAGCAGACTTATCAATATTTTGTTCATTCTTATTATGTAGTACCAGAAGAAAAAGAAGTAATTGCTACTACTACTGATTATGGGATTGAATTTGTCTCTAGTATTGTTAAAGATAATATTTATGCAGTTCAGTTTCATCCTGAAAAAAGTAGTCAAGAGGGATTAAAAATACTCAATAATTTTGGTAAATTAACCGAGGAGTGATAGAATTGGAAATTATACCAGCGATAGATATTAAAGATGGTGAATGTGTGCGGTTATATAAAGGTGATTTTGAGCAAAAAACTGTGTATGGTGAACCAGCTGCAATGGCTAAATTGTGGAGTAGTAAAGGGGCAGCTCGGTTGCACATTGTAGATTTAGATGGTGCTTTAGATGCTAAACCCAAAAATTTAGATTTGATTTCTGAAATAGTTGCTGAAGTTGAGATCCCTGTTCAAGTCGGGGGAGGAATTAGGGATTTGAAGACAATTCAGCATTATTTAGATATTGGTATTGACCGTGTAATTATTGGTACGGCAGCGATTAAAAATCCTGAGTTAGTAGTTCAAGCAATTGAAAGATTTGGTCCAGAAAAAATTGTAGTAGGGATTGATGCTAAAAATGGCCAAGTTGCAACTGAGGGATGGCTGGAAACCTCTGACACTTCAGCAATTGAATTAGGTCAAGAAATGAAAGAGCGTGGAGTTAAATGGGTAGTGTATACTGATATTAGTCGAGATGGGACTTTAGTTGGCCCTAATATTGAGGGGACTAAAAAACTAGCTGAAGAAACGGGATTAAATGTAATAGCTTCTGGAGGAGTGTCTGATATTGATGATATTAAGGAATTAAGTAAAATTGAAAATTCAGGCGTTAAAGCTGTCATTACAGGAAAAGCATTATATAGTGAAAATCTTGATTTAGAAGAAGCGATTAAAGTAAGTAAAGAGTAACAAGTAAGGAGTGATGTTATGTTAGCTAAAAGAATAATCCCTTGCTTAGATGTAGATAATGGACGTGTAGTTAAGGGAGTTAATTTTGTTGATATTAAAGATGCTGGTGATCCAGTAGAATTAGCAGAAGCATATGACCAACAGGGAGCAGATGAATTAGTATTTTTAGATATTACTGCTTCTAGTGATAAACGAGAGACTATGGTTGAATTAGTAAGAAAAACTGCTGAAAAGGTATTTATTCCTTTTACAATAGGGGGTGGAATTAGAACAACTGAAGATATTAGAAAATTACTTAATGCTGGAGCAGATAAAGTTTCTATTAATTCAGCAGCTGTTAAAAATCCAGATTTAATAAAAGAAGGTGCTGAAAAATTTGGTAGCCAATGCATTGTGATTGCAATTGATGCTAAACAAGTTGGAGATTCATGGGAAGTTTATATTCATGGTGGTCGCAAAGCTACAGGAATTGATGCGGTAGAATGGGCACAAAAGATTGAAGAATTAGGAGCAGGAGAGATATTACTTACAAGTATGGATGGTGATGGTACTAAAGATGGTTATGATATTGAGCTAACCTCTGCTATTTCAGGTCAAGTTAACATTCCAGTAATCGCTTCTGGCGGAGCAGGAGATTTGGAGGATTTTGTAGAAGTATATACTACAGGGAAAGCTGATGCAGCTTTAGCTGCTTCTATTTTCCATTTTAATGAGTATACTATTGCTGAAGTTAAAAATTATCTTGACGAGAAAGGGGTTAATGTCAGATGTCTTTAGGTAATTTAAATTTTGATGAAGATGGATTAATACCAGCTATTATTCAAGATGCAGAAACTGATGAAGTATTAATGATGGCTTATATGAACGAAAAATCATTAAAAAATACTATTAGAACAGGTAGAACTTGTTTTTGGAGTAGAAGCCGACAGGAGTTATGGTGGAAAGGAGAAACATCGGGAAATATTCAAGAAGTAGAAGAAATCAAGTATGATTGTGATGGTGATACATTATTAATCAAAGTTGAGCAAACAGGAGGAGCTTGTCATACAGGGCACAAATCTTGTTTTTATAGGGGGATTAAACGTAGTCAAGAACCAGAAAAGGTTTTTGACCCTGATGAAGCTTATAATGAACAACATATAATTGAAGAATTATACGATGTTATTAGTGATAGAAAAGAAAATCCAGAGCAGGGGTCTTATACTTCTAATTTATATCGAGAAGGAGAAAATGCTTTTCTTAAAAAGCTTGGTGAAGAAGCAACAGAAATAGTTATGGCTGCTAAAGATGATGATCAGGGAGAAATAATCTATGAAACGGCGGATTTTATATATCATTTATTAGTAGTTTTGGTCTATCATGACATTTCACTCAAGGATATACTTGAAGAGTTGGAAAATAGAAGAAAAAAATAAATAAGCAAAATGTTTTTTTGTCAAATAGACAATTTTTTTAGCATAATAAGCAGGGTTTTCAGTAATTAATCAAGAATAATAATTGTTAGGATAAGGTATAGATTTAGAAAGGAGGTTTTTTCGTGAGTGAAGATACCCAACAAACGATAATCTTTGATATTGGAAATGAAAAGTTCGGTATAAAAATAACACGAGTTCACGAAATTATCAGGATGAAAGGAATTACTGAGCTGCCTGATTCTTCTGAATATTTTGCAGGTATAGTAAATAGAAGAGGTGATATAGTCTCAGTAGTTGATTTAAGAAAAAGATTTGGGTTAACAGAAATTGTTGAAACAGATAATACTAGAATAATTATTATTGATTTTCAGGATAAAGATGTTGGTTTAATAGTTGATGGTGTGTCTGAGGTGCTGCATATTAATACAGGAAACATTGATGACCCACCACAGAGTATGGTTGGAATTAAGGATGATTATTTACAAGGGATAGTTAAAGTAACAGAAGATATTGTTATCATATTAGATCTTGATAATTTGTTAGAATCTAAAGAGGAAATAGAATTAGAGAAGGATAATAAAAGACTGGAGTAGAAAGAAAGGGGGATATGAATAACTATGGATATGGAAGAGTTTCAGGAAATGTATGCTAGTGAATCTAGAGAGCATTTAAACATATTAAATGATGCATTATTGACTTTAGAGAATGACCCAGAAAACCAAGAAATGATTAATGAATCATTTCGTGCTGCTCATACTCTAAAAGGTATGGCTGGGACGATGGGTTTTGATAGGGTTAGTGAATTGGCCCATGCTATGGAAAATATATTAGACAAATTAAGAAATGGTGAATTGTCAGTAAATACAGAAATTATTAACTTGTTATTTGAAGCAGTTGATAATTTAGAATTATTAAGCAATAATCCTGAAGAAGTTGGGGATTTAAGTAGTTTGATTCAGGATTTAAAAGAATATACAGGATCTAAAGATGCTGAAGAAGAAACAACTGAGGGGTTAGAAGGGACTAGTGAAAATGAATATTTTAGTTTAAATGAAGATGAATTAGAAATGGTGGAAGATACCACTGGTGATGCTGTAATTATTAAAGTTACTTTAGAACCAGATTGTGTTTTTAAATCTTTACGAGCTGATATGGTATTTGAAAATTTAGAGGAATTAGGTGAATTGATTAAAGCTAATCCAAGTATTGATGATATTCGAGAAGAAAAGTTAGGGCAAACATTTCAAGTTTTATTTTTAACAGAAGAAACGGAAAAAGTAATATTAGATGCTTTGAGTAATGTTTCTGAGGTTAAAACAGTTGAAGTTGAAGCTATAGAAGATATAGAAGAATTATTAATGCAGGAAACAGCAGAAGAACAAAAAGAAGAGAGTGCAGAAAGTGGTGAAGAAAAAGCGGGAAGATCTAGTAAAGCTAAGTCATTGTCAAGCCGCTTGAGATCAAGTAGTACTATTAAAGTTGATGTTGCACGATTAGATTCCTTAATGAATTTAGTAGCTGAATTGGTAATTAAACGGACTCAGGTTGAATCTGTAGCCAGAAGTTATGACCTTGATGATTTAGAAAAGAAATTAAAACCATTAAGTAAGGTCACTAGTGATCTTCAGGATGCAGTAATGGAAATGAGAATGGTTCCAATTAGTATGGTTTTTAATAGATTCCCACGATTAGTTCGAGATTTGGCTCAAGATTTAGATAAAGAAATCAACCTATTAATAGAGGGAGAAGAAACTGAGTTAGACCGAACTATTATTGATGAAATTGGAGATCCTTTGGTACACATGATTAGAAATTCAATTGATCATGGTATAGAACCACCAGAAGAACGAGAGAAGAAAGGTAAACCTAGAGAAGGTCAAATTAAATTATCTGCTTTTCATGAAGGTAATAATGTTGTAATTCAGATCGAAGATGATGGGCAGGGAATTGACCCGACTATTATTGAAAAAAAGGCTTTAGAAAAAGGAGTAGTAAGTCCTTCAGAAGTAGAAAATATGTCAGATCAAGAGATTGTAAATCTTGTTTTTGCTCCTGGTTTTAGTACTAATGAAGAAGTAAGTGATGTTTCGGGGCGAGGAGTAGGAATGGATGTTGTTAAAAATAAACTGGATGCTTTAAATGGATCTATTGATATTAAATCTGAAGTAGGAAAAGGCTCTGTTTTTACGATGAAGTTGCCATTAACTTTATCTATTATTCAAGGGTTTTTAACTACAGTTGCTGACCAAAAGTATGTAATACCTTTAGAGTCTATTCAAGAAATTGTTGATGTAGAACCAGAAAACATTCAAACTATTAGAAAAGAGAAGGTTATTCATAGACGAGGTTCTGTAATTCCTTTAATTTCTTTAAGAGATAAATTAGGAAAAGTTAACAATTTAGAAGAACAAGAGGAAATTGCGACAGTAATTGTAGAGATTGCAAATGATTATTATGGGTTAATGGTAGATTCAATTATTGGACAGCAGGAAGTAGTAATTAAAAGAATTAATGATCTCTCTGAAAACATTGAAAAAATTGCCGGAGGAGCTATTTTAGGTGATGGTAGTATTGCATTAATTTTAAATGTTGAAGAGATTACTATTGGCTAATAAAGGAGGGAAGATTAGTGGCAAAAAAAATATTAATTGTTGATGATGCGCAATTTATGAGGACTATGTTAAAAAAACTTGTTGAAGAGAATGGATATGAAGTAGCAGATGAAGCTGTTAACGGTGAAGAAGCAGTTAAAAAATATAAGGAGACATCTCCAGATTTAGTAACAATGGATATTACTATGCCTAAAATGGATGGAATAGAAGCAACAAGAGAAATAATGAAAATAGACCCAGATGCTAATGTAATTGTGTGTAGTGCTATGGGCCAAAAGCCAATGGTAGTAGAGTCATTAGAGGCTGGAGCTAAAGATTTTATTGTGAAGCCAATCAAACCTAAAAAGGTTAATGAAGCATTAGCTAATATATTAGGTTGATTTAGAGGAGGTGTTAGGGGAGGTGGCACATAAAATCAAGATTTTAGTAGTAGATGATTCAGCATTTATGAGAAAAGTTATCACTGAACTTTTAGAAACCCACCATAAATTTGAAGTAGTGGATACTGCTCGAAATGGAGTAGATGCTTTAAATAAAATAGAAAAAACTGATCCAGATGCAATTACTTTAGATGTAGAAATGCCCAAAATGAACGGGTTAGAATTTTTAAAGAGATTAATGAGTGAAAATCCAATTCCAGTAGTGATGTTAAGTAGTGTGACTGATAAAGGAAGTAAAGAAACTATTAAAGCATTAGAATTAGGAGCTTTTGATTTTATAACTAAACCATCTGGAGCAATTTCATTAGATATTGATAAAGTCAAAGATGAGCTAGTTAAAAAGGTAGAATTGGCAGTTAAATCTGGTGTGAAAGAAAAAATAGTTAAACAGGTGAAGAGAAAAAGTAGTTTAAATAAAAAACAAACTGCAGCTGCTAGGGCTAAAGTTTCTAAGAAATCATCTTCCCTAAAGTTTGGTGGTAATAAAACAAAAGTATTGATTATTGGAGCTTCAACTGGTGGACCTAAAGCTCTTAAAGAAGTTATGAGTGGGTTGCCGAGTAATTTAGAAGTTGCAATTTTGATTATTCAGCATATGCCAGCTGGTTTTACTAATTCTTTAGCAAAACGATTAGATAAATTATCAAAATTTAGAGTGAAAGAAGCAGAAAATGGTGATAAAATAAAAACTGGAACTGCTTTATTGGCCCCAGGAGATTATCATATGTTAATCAAAAATGGTAAGGTCAAATTATCACAAGGACCAAAGGTTCATAATGTGCGACCTGCAATAGATAAAACTATAGGTACTGTTGTTAAAGAGTATAAGAATGCAATGGTAGGAGTTTTATTAACTGGAATGGGTAAAGATGGAGCGAAAGGGATGAAGTTAATTAAAGAGTTTGGGGGAAAAACAATTGCGCAGGATGAAGAAACATCTGTTGTATATGGGATGCCTAAGGTAGCTAATCAAATGGGGGCTGTAGATAAAATAGCACCTATTTATAATATACCAAATGAAATCATAAATATGTTTAATTAATTAAAAACCAGGGGATATTATATCCCCTGGTTTTTAATATTTATTCTTTTTTATTCGTGAGAGCAGATTTAATAATTCTAGTTATTTTTTCTTCCTCTTTTAATTCAAATTGAAGATACATCCCCCCTAAACGATTAGTAGTTGTCATCTCTTGTACTTTTTTTCTAATGATGTTATCTTTAGTAGTCAAGCATACAATTTCGTCTTGTGGTTTGACAACTTGTACTGTGAGTAATTGATAATCTAAATTACTCATTGTTTTTAATCCTTTGCCATTTCTGTGTTGGGTTTCATATTCTTCAATGGGGCTTGCTTTACCGCGACCAGAATCAGTTAATGCTAGTACTAGATTATCAGGAGCAGTTTTATTAATTGAAATTACTTCATCACCTTTTTCTAGACTAATGCTTTTCCGTCCCTTAGTATTTCTTCCAGTAGGAGATACTTCTTGTTCATCAAAATGAATAGTATAGCCTTCTTTGGTAGCTAGAAACAGATTTTGTTGACCATCAGTAATTGTGATATCAACTATTTCATCATCATCATTCAAATTAATTGCTTTAATTGTAGAAACAGTACTTTCGTATTCAGCACCTTTTGTTTTTTTAACTAGTCCTTTTTTAGTAGCAATTGTAATATATTTATCTTTGATGTTATCATTTAATAAAATGATATCAACTAACTGTTCATTTAGAGGCAGTTTTAAAAACTTATTTAATGGGTCTCCTGTTGATAAGCCGTGATGAGCTGGAATCTTATGATTTTTTAAGATGTGGCTTTGTCCTGTGTTAGTAATAAATAATAATTTATCATGAGTGGTTCCGGATAATATTTTTGTAATAAAATCATTTTTACTTTCTCTAATATTATCGATACTATCTGTTCTTTTAATATATTTACGCTGTGAAAAAGAAATAACAACATCTTCATGTTTGATCAAATCACTTTTTTCTAAATCAGCTTTAGAATCATCTTTAATAATTTCAGTTTTTCTAGTGTCACCATAGTCTTCTTTGACAGCAAGTAATTCATCTTTTAAGATTTGATTTAAGACTTGATTATCTTTTAATATTGATTTGAAATATTTTATTTTTTCTCTGATTTCTGCTAAATCAGTCTCTAATTTTTCTATTTCTAAGCTCACTAAGCGCTGTAATCTCATGTTTAGAATAGCGCTAGCTTGTTCTTTAGTAACTTCTAATTTCCGCCGCAAATTTTTCTTAGCTTTTTTTGTTGATTCTGAATTCCTAATAATTGATATTACTAAATCTAAATTATCAATTGCTTTTTTTAGTCCTACTAGAACATGTTTTTTATTTTGGGCTTGTTCTAATTTGTAATTAGTTCTTCTAGTAATGATTTCTTTTCTAAACTCTAAAAAATGATTCAAAATTGTTTTTAAATTCATAACTTCTGGTTTTTGATTATTTAAAGCCAACATATTAATTCTGACATTAGATTGTAAAGATGTGTATTTATATAAACGATTAAGGATAATATCTGGATTAGCTTTCTTTTTTAAATCAATTACAACTCTTAAGCCTTTTTTATCTGATTCATCACGCACATCGCTAACATGGCTTATTTTTTCTTTTTTTACTGCTTTAGCAATTTCTTCAATCAACTTTGATTTGTTGAGTTGGTAAGGGATTTCCGTAATTATAAGTCGTTTTCGCCCCCGCCCGCGGTCTTCAATTTTACTTTTGCCGCGTAGTGTGATTTTGCCTTTGCCTGATTGATAAGATTGTTTAATTCCTGAATCTCCAATTATTTGTCCGCCGGTGGGGAAATCAGGACCTGGAATTATTTCTCTTAATTCAGAAATGCTGAGTTTGGGGTTTGCTAGCAATGATATTAATCCCTCTATAACTTCTGACAAGTTGTGAGGAGGAATATTGGTACTCATCCCTACTGCTATCCCACTACTGCCGTTAACTAATAGATTAGGTATCTTTGCTGGGAGAACAGTAGGCTCCTCTAAGCTACCATCAAAATTATCAACAAACTCAACGGTTTCTTCTTCAATATCTTCTAATAATTTTTCTGAGATAGAAGCTAAACGAGCTTCTGTATAACGCATAGCCGCAGCACTATCGCCATCTATAGAACCAAAATTACCATGTCCATCAATTAGTTTATAGCGCTGACTAAAATCTTGAGCCATTCTAACCATAGCATCATAAACAGCACGGTCACCATGAGGATGATATTTACCTAGTACTTCTCCTACAATCCGGGCTGATTTTTTATGTGGTTTATTAGGAGTTAACCCTAATTTTTTAGTGGCATATAAAATCCTTCTATGAACTGGCTTAAGACCATCTCTAACATCAGGTAAAGCTCGTCCAATAATTACACTAAGTGAATAATTAAGATAAGAATTTTGCATTTTTTCTTCAATTGAAACAGAAGTAACTTCTTCTTCGGGGGTCATAATTTATTTAACTCCTTTCTGTTATCTACGATGTAACTAGCATCAAATTATATCAAAATAGCTAATAAAATTTGCTGATTATAAGTACAGCTTTTTATTATATCATTAAATATTAGATTTGTGAAACAAAATCTAAATAATGATTCACTTTTGTGAGTTATTATCTAGTGACAATCAAATTTAAAGTTAAAGCCTAAAAACAAGAGTAATATAAAGGATGCGGAGTTTTGATTTTTATTTTTTATTATCTATCATCAATTATCAATTGTCAATTATAACGTGTTGCTATCTCAACATTTATATGCTATTATATTAAATATAATAATTGATAATTAATTGTGGCCTATAAGGAAGGGATGTTTATTAGATGAAAGCAACTAATCAATATAATGCTGAACAAATTCAGGTTTTAGAAGGTTTAGAGGCCGTTAGAAAGCGACCAGGGATGTATATTGGTTCTACTGGAATTAAAGGATTGCATCATTTGGTTTGGGAAGTAATAGATAACAGTATAGATGAGTTTTTAGCAGGGCATGGAGAAAAGGTTGAGGTTTCAATTAAAGAAGGAGAAATAATAACTATTAGAGATTATGGGCGTGGGATTCCAGTTGATGCTCATTCTAAAAAGGGATTACCAGCAGCTCAATTAGTGATGACTACGTTACATGCTGGAGGCAAATTTGATGGCAGCGGTTATCAAGTATCAGGTGGGCTCCATGGTGTAGGGGTTTCTGTAGTTAATGCTCTTTCTAAATGGTTGGAATTAGAAGTATATCGTGATGGATATCTTTATCAACAGCGTTATGAGCAGGGATATCCTGTTACAGATTTAGAGCAAGTTGAAAAAACTAGCCAAACAGGAACTAAAATAACTTTTAGGCCTGATGAAGATATTTTTGATGAAGTAGAATATGATTTTGAGATATTAAAGAAGCGGTTGCAGGAATCAGCATTTTTAAATAAAAATTTAGAAATTAATTTGATTGATCAAAGAAATGATAAGGAAGTTAGTTTTTGTTATAGTGGAGGATTAAAGGCTTTTATTGAACATCTTAATAAGAATCAGACTCCTTTATTAGATGAAATTGTCTATACAGAAAAAGAAGTAGATGGTACTTATGTAGAAATTGCCTTTCAATATAATAAAAGTTATAATCAACGGATATATAGTTTTGCTAATAATATTAATACCCATGATGGGGGCTACCATTTAACAGGTTTTAAAGCAGCTCTTACGAAGGCATTTAATAATTATGCTAAAGAAAATAATTTATTAAAGAAAAAAGATCCTAATTTAAAGGGGCGTGACTTAAGAGAAGGTTTGACTGCTGTAGTAAGTGTGAAGCTAACTGATCCCCAATTTGAAGGGCAGACAAAAACTAAATTAGGAAATAGTGAGATTAGAACTACTGTTGAAAGAACGGTTTATGAATATTTACGCTATTATTTAGATACTAATCCGAAGTTGGCAAAAGTAGTAGTTGATAAAGCTTTAGAGGCAGTAAAAGCAAGAAAAGCATCAAAGAAGGCTAGGAATTTGGCCCGCAGAAAAGGAGCATTAACTAATAGTTCTTTACCTGGTAAATTGTCTGACTGCAGTAGCCGCAAACCAGAAGAATCTGAATTATATTTAGTAGAGGGCGATTCAGCTGGGGGCTCAGCTAAGCAGGCAAGAGATAGAGGATTTCAAGCAGTGTTGCCTTTGAAAGGTAAAATCATGAATGTAGAACGAGCTAGATTAAATAAGATTTTAAAAAATACAGAAATAAAATCAATTGTAACTGCTTTGGGGGCAGGAATAGGAGAAGAATTTGATTTAGAAAATTTGCGATATCATAAAATAATAATTATGACTGATGCAGATGTAGATGGCGCGCATATTTGCACTTTGATTTTAACTTTGTTTTATCGTTATATGCCGCAATTAATTGAGAATAATCATATTTATATTGCACAACCACCACTATATCAGGTTTCTTATGGTGGTAATAAAAAGTATCTATATAATGTGGATGCTTTGCAGGAATACCTTAGCGATAAAAATAGAGAGCGTGTTAGTATTCAACGCTATAAGGGTTTAGGAGAGATGAATCCTTTGCAATTGTGGAGCACAACTATGGATCCTGATAATAGAAAATTGCAGAAAGTAGAAATTGAAGATGAAATAGAAGCAGATGAGATTTTTAATCAATTAATGGGAAGTAAAGCAAGCTTGAGACGTGAATTTATTATGGAGAATGCTGATTTAGCTGACAATATTGATGTCTAAGAATAGAGCAATTTAAATTGCTCTATTCTTAATTGGATTAGTTTATTTATCTTTTTTCATTTTTTTAGGAGTTATTTCTGTTCCTAATTCCACTAATTCTTTAGCAATCATTCTTTGATATTCAGGAGTTATCCAACCAAATAAGGCAGGCATACTGTGACCTTCAGGATATCCTTTTGGAGTTTCTGATGGTTCCTGGAAAGAACCTAGTTCTCGTTCCATATTTTCTTTAGTTTGAGCTAAATGATTAGTAGGGTTATAAAGACTATCATCATAGGTTTTATCGTCATTATTCATAATTAAGTCATCTCCTTATAATTATAGTTTGTTAAGTATAGTGTAAGTAAAAATTAAAATTTTATGAATGATAGCAAAGTGTTTTAGATTAATTATAAATTTATTAAAAGAGGTGAGTAAGATGTCAGAGTATAAAGGCAAATTAAATCGACAATTCCCGGCTAAAATTAGCACTACAGCTTTTACTTCTATTTATATTTTACATTTGGTTAATAAATTTGGTAAAATGTACGGGCAGAAGATTTTAGATACAATTGAAGAACAGATGGGGACAAGGTGGAAGCCATCACGAGGTATGGTATATCCTTTGTTACGTGAAATGGAAGAGGAAGGTTATTTAGAAGCTTGGTGGGATGAACCTGACAAGAGGTCAATTAGATATTACAAAATAACTGAGAAGGGTGCTGACCATTTAGAAAAGATGAAAATAAAGTATAAAAGTTCTTTTCGAGATGCTAGAAAGATAGTGGAGATTACGATTGATGAAATTTATGATGGTAACATATAAAAAAATTGACAATTAGCAAATTATAATTTATACTAATTAGTAGTAACTATTATTAAAGAGGGGGAAAAATAATGGATAAATATGAATGTACTGTGTGTGGCTATATTTATGACCCTGAAGAAGGCGATCCTGATAATGGAATTGAAGCAGGGACTTCTTTTGAAGATTTACCAGAAGATTGGGTATGTCCTCTTTGCGGTGTAGGAAAAGATATGTTTGAAAAAGTTGAATAATTTATAAACATAAGAACTGACCTTTTTTAAGGTCAGTTCTACTTTTTGTAGTTGTAACTACTTCTTATTTTTTCAATAATTGCATAATATATAATTGAGGCATTTTATTTAAAGTATCTAAAAAAAACACATCTAAATCTTTGATTTAGGTAGAGAAGTTTAATATTTTTTAATAAAATGAATAATTAATTTGATTTTAAGAAAAATTAATAAATAAAGATAATTATTTGAAAAAATATCTTTCTAAGATTTAAATATTGAAGGGGGGATGTAATTGAGAGCTACTGGCATAGTACGTAAAATTGATAATTTAGGTCGAGTAGTAATTCCAAAAGAAATAAGAACAGAGATGCAAATTAATAATGGGAATACTTTAGAAATATATGTTGATAGAAATGATACTGTAGTCTTGAAAAAGTATAGTCCAGTTAGAGAATTAGAAGATTTATCTGGTTATATTGAGACTTTAGAAGAAACTACTAACAATAATGTTTTAATCACTGATACGGATAGAATTGTAGCAGTTTCTTCTAAATTAAAAGAATACAAAGGTCATACTGTATCTAAACAAGTGAAGAAAATTATGGAGAGCAGAAAGCCCAAGTTTTTGGATGATGTTGAAGATAAAGATATTTGTCTGGATTTTCGGAGTAAAGAGAATAAAGATTTAGGTAATTTAATAATAACCCCTATTATGAAACAAGGTGATATATTAGGGGGGATTGTTTTAGCGTCTCTTGATAAAAAAATGAATGATTTTGAAACAAAAAGCAGTGAGGTAGCAGCTAAGGTGATTAGTAAAAAACTTGGTTTATAAAAGCAGGTGTACACCTGCTTTTATTTTTATCTAAAAGGCAAAGAATTGCTAAGATATACAATTTTTTTAGTTGTTTTTTTGACAAGTAGCTTAGAAAAGGATATAATAGTAATCTAAAATATTTTTTGTTTTTTTGGGTGACTTAATTAATTTAGTTTAATAAAAGAAACTTGATTTTGTAACAATGATTATTTTAATATATATTATTTTTAGTAATGATAATCTAAGTTGAAGATTATAATTTTTTATAAATGTTAAATTAAAATTATTATAAAAGGATGAGAGGAGCTAATCTTATGAAAGAAAAAATATTAGAAATTACAAATAGGACTGGTATTCATGCTAGACCTGCCTCCTTAATTGTGCAAAAAGCTAGTGAATTCGAATCAAAATTATCGATTATAGAAGGGAGTAAAGAGGCTAATGCTAAAAGTATAATGGGAATTATGAGTTTAGGGATTAGCCATAGTACAGAGATTACTATTAGAGCCGAGGGGACAGATGAAGATGAGGCACTTGAAGAGATAATAGACTTGATTGAAAATACAATTAATGAGTAGCTAACAAAAAGGCATCTGGGAATCCAGAGCCTTTTTATTATTTTAGTATGATTTTATCTAAAATGCCTCAAAAGAAGTATAAAAAAAGTAAGATTGTTAAAAATAAGCCTATAGTAATAAAGCAAAGAGGGGTAAAAAGTAATGGGGAATATATTGTTCTTTATAATTGCTGCTTTAGCTGGAATTGCGATGGCTATACAAGGCTCATTAAATACTTCATTGGCAGAAGTAGTAGGTCACTTAGAGGCTACATTTATAGTACATTTAGTAGCTATATTGATATTATTATTATTATTATTAAATTTAGGGCAAGATAATTTAGAAAAATATTATCAAGCTCCTTGGTATAGCTACTTAGGAGGAGTTTTAAGTATCATTATTATTTACAGTGTAATTTTTAGTATAAAAAAACTAGGTGTTGCTAATGCCACTACTATGATTATAGCTAGTCAGATTATAACAGCAACTATAATCGATCATTTTGGATTGTGGGGTTTA
>JBNJFD010000032.1:0-14102 GCA_051746525.1 Bacillota bacterium
TAAATTAAAATTGTTAGATAGTTGACTCTTTACTCTTTACTCTTTACTCATCACTCATCACTCATCACTCATCACTCATTACTCATTACTAATTACTAATTACTAATTACTGATTACTAGTTTTTCACCGTATAGTTTTTTCACTAACTAATTTATCATCAAAATAAACTTTAATCACTGCAGGGCCCACTGTAATAACATCTTTATAGATTTTATCCCCTGGCTGATGTAACTGCTGATACATTATCCGCTGCCCATTATCATCTTGAACTACAATTTTCACTTCTTTTTGTTGTCCAGGAGTAACTTCAATATTAACATTTGATTTCCTCACTTCAGAATTGTAAGGATTTCTAATCCCGCTACTTATAATTAATTGAATAGTAGAACCTTCAGCAATTTCATCTCCCGATGCTGGCTGTTGAGCAATTACTCGACCTTCAAAATAGTTCAAACTTTTTCGAGTACTTACTTGACCTAAAATCAAATTGGCTGACCTTATTTCCTCTATGGCGTCTTCTCTTTTAAGGCCTACCACATTAGGCACTTTTAGTCTTTGAGGTTCTACTCCTTTACTAACCACTAAATCCACCTTAGTTTTAGCTTCAACTTTTTTCTCTTTAGGAGGGGTTTGAGATATAACTTCTCCTGCATCAAATTCAGAGCTGTATTTTTCTTCAACTTCTCCTAATAATAAATCATTTTTATCTAATTCAACCTTTGCTTTTCTTAAAGGCACCCCTTTAAAATCAGGAACAACACTCATATCTGACCCTTGGCTAACTACAACGCTAATTGCTCTGTTCTTTTTTACTACTTCACCAGCCTTAGGACTCTGAGAAACAATATGGTTTTTAGAAATTTTGCTACTATAAGTTTTATAGTAAACTTCTAATTGCAAACCTTTCTTCTGCAAAGTTTCTTCTGCAGAATCAAGGCTTTGCTCTACTAAATTAGGAACTTCTACATTAGGAACCGTTACATAATCTAAATAAAGATAATAGCTAATACCTAATAAAGCAATTATTATACCTACTACAATAGCAGCTATTTTTAACCCAGATTTCTCTTTTTTGTTTTTTAGATTTACTGTAGTTGTTTGTTTATCATCTTGGTTAGAAACACTATCTTCTTGCGCTTTTGTTTCGCTACCCTTAGTATCTGAAGTTGATTTTGTTTCTCTATTAGCCAACTTGTTTTTAGAAATAACCATAGTTTCTTGATTTGAAATTTCAGCTCCTGCTAAATTTTCAGCTACCTCTTTTAAATCTCTCAACAATTCATTAGCAGAATTATATCTTTCATCGGGCTTTTTAGCCAGAGATTTCATAATGATTTTTATTAATTTCGGCGGCAAATCATTTTTATACTTTGCTGGAGAAGGAGGCTCTTCTTTAACATGCTTTAAGGCTACAGATACAGAATTATCTCCTTCAAAGGGCAGTTCGCCTGTTAGTAGTTCATATAACAATATTCCTAAAGAATATAAATCACTTTTAGTCGTAACTTTATCACCTCGGGCTTGCTCAGGAGATAAATAATGTGCCGAACCTACAATAGATTCAGTTTGAGCCATAGTTGCATCAGTAACAGCTTGAGCAATCCCAAAATCTGTTACTTTTACTCGCTCATCAGAATCTAATAAAATATTATGAGGTTTAACATCACAGTGAATAATATTATTACGATGAGCTTTAATTAAAGCCTGACAAACTTCCATCACCATGTTAACTGCTTTAACAGGAGAAAAACTGCCTTCTTCTTTAATTTTTTCTTTCAAATCCTGCCCTGTAATATATTCCATTACTATATACTCTAATTCATCATCTTGACCAATATCAAAAATATTAATAATGTTAGGATGATTTAAACTAGCAACAGATTTAGCTTCATGTCTAAAACGCTTAACTGCCTTTGAATTATCAGCATATTGTGGTTGCAAAATTTTAACAGCTACTTCCCGAGACAATAAACTATCTTCAGCTCGGTATACAATTGCCATTCCACCTGTACCAATTTTCTCCACTAACTCATATCTATCATTCAATATTTTACCTATCATCAATGTCACCTCAAAATTAAACTTATTTATTCTGATATAAAACAGCAGTTATGTTATCATAGCCTCCTGCTGTATTAGCTTTATCAGATAAAAGCTCTGCCTGTTCTTGTAATCCTAAGTCTTTATTTAATATAGTTTCAATTTCATTATCTCGCAGCATATTGGTCAAGCCATCAGAACATAATAATATAATGTCTTCTGGAACTAACTTCTGCTCAACTATATCTACTTTTATTTCTTTTTCTAAACCTAAGGCACGCAGTAACAAATTCTTTTTGGGATGTTTTTCAGCTTCTTTTTTAGTAATTATACCTTTTCTTAATAAATCACCTACATAGGAATGGTCGTCTGTAATTTGGTTCAAGCTATTATCATGAAGCAAATAAGCTCTACTATCACCCACATGACCAAATATTATAGAATCACCTTTAACTACTCCTAAAGTTAAGGTAGTCCCCATCCCTTTATATTCAGGATTATTACTACCTTCTTCTAAAATTTTATGATTAATATTATTAATGCATTCTTTAATTCTTGTACTTAAATCTCCTGTAGTAAAGTCATACTTTTTAATCATTTTAATTGCTATAGAACTAGCTACATCACCAGCCTTATGGCCACCCATACCATCAGCTACAACAATTACAGGTAGTTCACCTTGTTCTAATGCTAAATAATCATCTTCATTTTTATCCCTTACTTTACCTGTCACAGAAACTGCACCACAATTCATTTTTTCACCTCTCTTATTCTGCTAAAGAAAATTCTAGAATTGTTTCACCTAATCTTATCTTATCACCAGCAGACAACTTCTGTTCCTGCACTAACTCTCCATTAATATACAATCCATTAGTACTACTTAAATCTCTAATTTTGTAATAATATTTTTTATTAATCAACTGGGCATGTACTCTAGAAACACTTTTATCTTTTATTACAATTTCATTACTGTTTTGCCGCCCAATATTAGTCTCAATTGAATCCAATACAATATTTTGGTAAGGTTGCCCATCTACTAGACGTTTTAAACTAGCTTTTTTGCGCCCAATTGGTTCTCTAATAATAGTTGAATCTTCAGCAGAAAAATCTGGGTTTTTAAGTTCTTGCTTCTTAAAGACCTTAGTTTCATTATCAATAGTTTCTTGAGTCCCAAAACTGTCTCCATTATCATTAGTAAAAATCCAAGCTTTTAATTTCCGGGCCAAGTTCAGCAAGGCTACTCCTCCTCCCCTTGTAGTTGTCCACACGCAGCATCTATATCTGCTCCTCTTTCTTTTCTAACGCTAACAGGAATGTTATGCTCTTCTAACTTTGTTTTAAATCGATTAATAACATTTTTCTGTGGTTGAGCATAATCTAGCTGCTCAACTTGATTAATTGGAATTAAATTAACATGAGCTAACATTCCAGATAATAACTCAGCTAACTGCTCTGCATGTTTAAGCCTATCATTTATTCCAGCCATTAAAGCATATTCAAAAGTAACTCTCCGATTAGTTTGGTCAATATAATACTGACAAGCACTTAATAACTTCTCCACTGGATAATTTCGATTAACAGGAATCAATTCATCTCTCAATTCATTATTGGGAGCATGTAAAGACACAGCTAAAGTTAACTGTAACTTCTCATCTGCTAATTTCTTAATTTGAGGAACCAAACCAGAAGTAGAAATTGTTATTTTTCTCATTCCTAAATTTAATATCTCATTAATTAAATAGATTGCTTTTAAAGTTGCCTCGTAATTATCCAAAGGTTCTCCCATTCCCATAATTACTACATTAGTAATCTCTATACCTTCTATTTTCTCTACAGTTAAAACCTGATTTACAATTTCTGCTGCACTTAAATCTCGAGTTAATCCTCCCAGCCCAGTAGCACAAAAACTACACCCTATAGCACAACCTACCTGCGTAGAAATACAAAGTGTTTTACGCCCTTTCCTACTCGGCATATAAACTACTTCAATTTTTTCTCCATCAGTCAATTCAAATAAATATTTGTTAGTTCCATCTTCAGATTCTTGTCTAGCAAGTTCTACTAAAGGGTCTAATTTGAAATAATGGGCTAATTCTGCCCGTAATTCTTTCCCCAAATTGGTCATTTTTTCAAAATCAAAAGTATTTTTATCATAAATCCAATTCAAAATTTGCTGAGCTCTAAATTTAGGCTGCCCTAAATCCTTCATAATAGCTTCTAATTCTTCCTTGTTTAATCCCAGTAAATTTTCTTTTTCCATCTTCTAAAACCTCTTCCTAACTTTTTTTAACTAGCTTAGCTATGAAAAACCCTTCTAATAATTCATCATCAGGTATGATTTCTAACATCCCATCTGTTAAATACTCACTTACTCCTAAATCCTGAGCAGTTACTTCTAAATCTATCACAGAAAAATTAGTAAAACGCTCTAAAAACTGATTAATAACCTCTTGATTTTCTTCAGGAGTAAAAGTACAGGTACTATATATTAATTCGCCATCTTCCGACAAAATACCTGCTGCATTAGTCAATAATTCTAACTGCAATTCCTGCAATTTTTTTAAATCTTGGGGTTTCTTCTGCCATCTAATTTCTGGTTTTTTAGCCATAATCCCTAAACCACTGCAGGGAGCATCTACTAAAATTTTATCAACTGCTGTATCAAAGTTAATATCTCGACCATCTTGACAATATATTTCTATATTATTAATTCCTAAACGCTGACAGTTCTCTTGAATTAAATCTAATTTATGCTGATGAATATCTACAGCTTTAATGCAGCCTTGATTATTCATCTTTTGGGCACAATGTGTCGCTTTACCACCTGGAGCAGAACACAAATCGACTACAGTGTCATCTTGTTGTGGATTTAAAATAGGAGCTACTAACATAGAACTTAAACCCTGCACAAAAAATTCTCCACTTTGAAAAGATGCTAAATTAGGAATAGACGAATACTTTTTTAAATTAACTGCTTCTTTTAATCCTGCAATTGCTTCCGCCTCTGCTCCTTCATCCTCTAAATTAGTGATTAATTCTTCTCGAGTCAACTTTAACGTATTAGTTCTAATCACAGTAGCAGGAATTTGATTTAAATTTTTGCAAATAGTGATTGTTTCCTCTACACCATAACGTTTAACCCATCTTTGTACTAACCACTGCGGCTGAGAGTAACGATATCTAATATACTGGACAGGTTTCTTTTCTTTATTTGGATACTCCACACTATCTATATTGTTAACTATATTCCTTAAATTACCATTAATGAATTTGACTGCTCCACGGTTGCAATGTTTCTTAGCTGTTTCTACTGTTTCATTAGCAGCAATTGGCCCTGGAATCTTATCTAAATATTTTATCTGATAAACTCCTAAACGCAAAGCATTTCTAACCCATGGAGTCATCTTTTTTACTTTGCGGTTAGCAAAATGATTAATAATCCAATCTAAACTATTACGCCACCTAACACTCCCATAAACTAATTGAGTTACTAAAGCTTTATCCCGCTGTTCTAAATTAGATTTGTTTAATAATTCATTCAATACTAAGTTTGAAAAAGCATTTTCCTCATTAATTCTATAAATAGCTTCTAATGCTAATTTTCGAGCAGTAGTCATAATCTTCCTCCAATTTCTCAAATTTAATTGCTGTGATAATAAAAACAAATTCCTCTAATTAAATATATGCTTTTAGGGGCTTATGCATAAGCCCCTAAATTTTACACTTTATAAACTAACTTCTCCAGTCAGTTAATTGTACATAAATATCTTCAACTACTGTTACTCATCTAACATACTACTTAAAAGTAATAATCTAAGCAAGTGCCCAATAGCAACTAAAGTTGAAGCCACATAAGTTAAAGCTGCCGCATTCAAAACTTTTTTGGCCCCTTTAGTTTCTTGACTATTTAAATAACTATTCTGTCGTAATAGTCTTAAAGCTCTACTACTAGCATTAAATTCCACAGGCAGAGTCACTACCTGAAATAAAACTGCTGCTATAAACACAAGTATCCCCAAATTAACTAACAGCTGGGAATGGAAAAAGAAAAAACCTACTAATGCCAAGATTGGCCCTGCCTGAGAACCAAAACGAGCTGCTGGAAATAATGAATGTCTAAATCTTAATGGCCCATAACTTTCCTTATCTTGAATTGCATGACCAGTTTCATGAGCAGCAACTCCTAATGAAGCCAATGAAGTCCCATTATAAACATCAGGAGATAATCTAAGCACTTCTTCTTGAGGGTCATAATGATCTGATAATTTTCCATTAGTCTGAACTACATTAATATGACTCAAACCATTCTGGTCTAATAATTCTCGAGCAACCTGTGCTCCTGTTTTACCTATTTTAGCTCTAACATTTAAATATTTATTAAAAGTTGATTTAACTTTCATTTGAGCATAGCCAGCTAAAATTATTGCCGGCAATAAAATAATCATTGTTGGATCAAAGAACATAAAAGGCATATCTATCACCTCACAATTTAAATTTCAGTTATCTATAACTAATTAAGCTACTCTTTACTCTTCACTCTTTACTCTTTACTCTTCACTGCTTTCACTGCTTTCACTGCTTTCCAATAACTTTCTAACTGCACTTTCTAATTTATCTATTTCTACTTTAGTGTTATAACAAGGTCCATTAGGTCTTAAATTTATTACTCCAATCACAGGTAACGGATAAACATCTTGAATTCCACTACTTAAATCTCTTTCACAAGCTACAGCAATAATTGCCTGTGGCCTAATTTCTTTAATTATTTTCCTAGCTAAAGTTCCTCCAGTAGCAAAAGCAAGATGAACTCCATATTCTTCTTGCAAAGCAATAATTGGATCTACCTGACAAGCTCCACAGCGCTGACAATTCTCTAAATCACTAGTCACTCGATAACTACAATCTGCTAACTGAATACAATGAGGCATTAAAATTAAAATATCATCAGGTTTTACAGATAATTCCTCAGGATCAATTAGTTGATTGCTAATTTTAATAAAAGAGTTTTGAATCTCTTCTTTTTTTAGCCCTAATAAACTTGCTATTTGAATAATCACCGGCAGAATATAGGAAATAACTAATTTAGTTGGTATTATTAATAGTTTAATAGGTTGATTCAACCTCATTGCTAATATAATACCCAATGTTCCTAATATTAAAATCAAATCTACTATTAATAATACAGCTGCAATGGTTAATAGTACTATTTGACTTAATAAATTAAATTGCCAGAAATTAATTCTAGCAACCCCTACTAAAAATAAAGTAGCAATAACTACAGTAACTAGTAGTAGATATATAACTTTATTCTGCTGATTAATCATTTTTTATTCTCCTAACTTTTCACCTGGCTCAACTTCATAGCCTAATAAATAATCAGTAGCATCCATTCTACTTTTATTAGCCGGCTGCAATTGAGTAATTAGCAATTGCCCTTGAGCAGTTTGAACTACAATTCCTAAATCATCATCAGCTTTGACTATTGTTCCAGGCTTAACATCTTTATTTTCTTTACTATATACTTCGGAATCCCATATTTTTAATAAAGCACCATCTTTATGAGTATAAGCACCAGGCCAAGGATTCATTCCTCGAATTAAATTCCAAATATCTTCAGCCGACTGCCCCCAATCTATTTCACCATCTTCTTTAGTCACTTTATCTGCATAAGTTGCCTGTTCATCATCTTGAGGAATTCGAGGAGCTGTTCCTGCTTTAATTTGTTCTAAGGTCTCTATTAACAAGTTTGCTCCATTAACAGCTAATTTATCATGTAAAGAACCAACTGTATCTTGAGGAATAATCTCTATTTCGTCCTTTAAAATCATATCCCCAGTATCCATTCCCTCATCCATATACATTGTTGTAACTCCTGTAACGTCTTCACCATTAATTAAAGAGCGGTGTAAAGGTGCTGCTCCTCGATATTTAGGCAGTAAAGAAGCATGAACATTTACACATCCTGTTTTAGGTAAATCCAGCACTTCTTTACCTAAAATTTGTCCATAAGCAACAACTACAATCAAATCTGGTTCCCACTCTCTTAATTTAGTTAGTCCTTCCTCGGAAGTAACTTCCTGGGGTTGAAAAACCTCTAAATCATAATCTAAAGCAACTTCTTTCACAGGAGTAGGATGTAAATTTTGCCCCCGCCCCCGCTTACGATCAGGCTGAGTAATTACTCCTACTACATTTGCAATTTCTGATTCATATAATTTTTCTAAACAGGGCACAGCAAAATCAGGTGTCCCCATAAATACAATATCCATCTTCTATCCCTCCAATTAACAAATTATTAACTGCTAAACAAAACTTATTAATTAAATGATTAAATAGTCTTATCTATAAATAATACTCCTTCTAAATGATCTAACTCATGTTGAATTGCTCGGGCCAACAAACCTTCTGCTTCAAGTTCAAATTCTTCTCCTGTTCTATCTAAAGCTTTCACTGTAATTTGATATGCTCTTTCCACTTGATCAAGTCGATTGGGAATACTAAGACATCCTTCTTCATCTATATAGGTTTTACTAGATTTTTCAATAATTTCTGGATTAATTAATTCTAACAATCCCCTGCCAACATCAATCACTACCACATCTTTTGAAATTCCAACTTGGGGTGCAGCTAACCCTACACCATTAGCATCCCGCATGGTTTCTTCCATATTGTCTAATAAATTTCGTGTTTTATCAGTCACTTCATCAACCTTGTTAGCTTTAGTTCTTAAAACAGGATCTCCTAATTCTCTAATTTTCAGAACTGCCATTTCTTTCACCCCCACCCAAAAATTTTAATTTAAGTTTAAACTTAAATTAAATAATAAAACTCAAACTAAATCTAATTTTTAAACTCTATTTATTTTATTTATATGGACTTAATTAAATTCAAATGCTTATTTCTATATTTTATTATTAATTCTATTCATATTTCATTCTAGGCTTAAATTTATTAGTTTCTATATTATTATAGCATCCGCAGTGGGGCAACATCAACACTTACTTTAACATTTTCTGAAACTGACAAATTTCTCAATTTAGTTACCGCATCATCACTTATTTCTCTTAAAAGATCTAAGTTCTGCCCTTTAATTATTAACTGCCAGCGATAGCGCCCCTGAATTTTGGTTAAAGGAGCCTGCACTGGCCCTAATACCTGAACCTGCTCCCCCTCTAAAACTTCTATCTTGCCTCGTACTAATTCATCTAGTTTATGAGCTGTTTTAATTACTTTATCTTCATTTTCATCACTAACTAAAAAATTTATCAACCTGCTAAAAGGAGGATAAGAAGTAGCCTTCCTAGACTCAATCTCATGTTCGTAAAAACTATTATAATCATGTTCTTTAGCAAATTGAATACTATAATGTTCCGGAGTATAACTCTGCACTACAACTTCTCCACCTTTAGCCCCTCTTCCTGTTCGACCTGCAACTTGAGTTAATAACTGAAAAGTACGCTCACTAGATCTAAAATCAGGAAAATTAAGAGCAGTATCAGCAGTGACTACTCCTACTAAAGTAACATTAGGAAAGTCATGCCCTTTAGCCACCATTTGAGTGCCTACTAAAATATCAATTTTATGCTCTTTGAAATCAGATAATATCTTGCGATAAGCTCCTTTTTTTCTAGTTGTATCTACATCCATTCGCTTAATTCTTGCTTTTGGAAATAACTCATTTAATTGTTCTTCTACCTTTTGAGTTCCTACACCAAAATATTTAATATATTTACTGCCGCAATCAGGGCAGGTGTCTGGAATTTTTTCTTTATGGTCACAATAATGACACTGCAGCAAACCCGGTTTAGAATGATAAGTTAAAGAAACATCACAATTATCACAACTCATTACATAACCGCATTTTCGACACTGTACAAAAGTAGAAAAACCACGTCGATTAAGAAAAATTATGCTTTGTTCCTGTTCTTGCAAACTAGTCTCTATTTCTTGCTGCAATAATTCGCTGAACATTTTCCGATTCCCTTTATTTAACTCTTCCCTCATATCAACTACTTTTACCTGCGGTAAAGGTCGATTGTCAATCCTGTTCTCTAGTTCTAACAAATGGTAATCCTCGTTTTCATTAACAGCTCGATAGTAAGCCTCCAAAGAGGGAGTAGCTGTCCCTAAAACTGTAACAGCCTCATTAAGCCCTGCTCTATAAGTAGCAACTTCTCGAGCATGATATTTAGGATGATCATCTTGTTTATAGGTTGTTTCATGCTCTTCATCAATAATAATTAATCCTAAATCTTTTAAAGGAGCAAAAATAGCTGACCTAGCACCAATAACTATTTTAGCCTCATCATTTTTTATCCGCCGCCATTCATCAAATCTCTCTCCTGCAGATAAACCACTATGCAAAACTGCTATTTGATCACAAAAACGAGATTTAAACCGCGCAATAGTTTGAGGCGTTAAAGAAATTTCGGGGACTAAAACAATTGCTCCTTGGCCCTGTTTAATAATTTGAGATATTGCCTGCAGATAAACTTCTGTTTTCCCACTGCCAGTAACCCCTTTTAATAAAAAAGTATCAGTTCTACCTTGATTTACAGCATCCATTATTGCAGTTAAAGCCTGCTGTTGTTCAGTATTTAAATCTAAATTTTGAGTAGGCTGACAATTCAAATTTTGATAAGGATCACGCTTGATTTCTTTATTATTATACTGGATTAACCCTTTATCAGCTAATCTTCTAATAGTTCCTGAAGAAGTATCTACTTTTTTGGCTAATTCAGTAGTAATTAAATCTTGATTGTGCTTTACTAAATATTCTAAAACTGCTGCCTGTTTTGGTGCTCTACTTTTTAAATCAGTAATTACCTTTTCTGTTTGAGCAGCAGATTGTGCCAGTTCCACAATGCGTTTTGTTTTAATCTTTAACTCACCACTAGGAATAATTGCTTTAATAGCAGTAATTAAATAGCATTGATAATAATGGGCAATCCATTGAGCTACTTTTAATAACTCTTGGTTAAAATAATAAATATCATCAGCTATCCCCAAAATATCTTTAGTATCTATTTCAACTTTAGTAGGATGAGCAATTATATATCCTTCTTTCTTTTGATTACCAAAGGGGACCATCACCTTACGCCCTAATTCCGCTTCATCTTGCAAATCTTCAGGTACATGATAAGTAAATTCTTTATTAACTTGTTTAACAGGCAAATCTACGATTACTGAAATATATTCTCCCATTTTACTCCTCCTGAACATTTCTTTAAATAATAGTATTAGCTTTAATTATTTTAATAATTTAATTTTTCTACTAACTTTACAAAAAAAAGCGGACCCCAGTAGGTCCATTAAGCATTAAAATCTGTTAATAAATTATCTACTTCATCTACTGGGACAGGAGGACTAAATAAATTCCCCTGTAATTTATCACAGTTTCTTTGTCTGAAAAATTTAAGTTGGGTTTGATTTTCTACTCCTTCAGCTGTCACATTTAACTTAAGGTTATGAGCCATAGTAACAATTGTTTCTGCAATAGCATTATGCTCACCATCCAGAGTTAATTCTGCAACAAAGGATTTGTCTATTTTCAAAGTATCTATTGCAAATTCTTTTAAATAACTTAAAGAAGAATATCCAGTTCCAAAATCATCAATAGAAATCCCTATTCCTAACTCTTGTAATTCTTTTAATAGTTCTATAGTATGGCTTACATTCTGAATAGTAGCTCTTTCTGTAATTTCTAGTTCTAAATATTGAGGGTCTAAATCAACTTCATCTAATATTCTTTTAAGATCATTGATAAAATCATCACTTTGAAACTGCTGAGGAGCTATATTAACTGAAACTGATAAGTCTTCGTATCCCTGCTGATGCCATTTTTTTAAATCTTGACAAGCTTTTTTCAATACCCAATCACCAATTTCTACAATCATACCATTATCTTCGATAATCGGGATAAACTTGTCAGGAGAAATCATCCCCTCAATGGGATAATACCAACGCAGCAAAGCTTCTAAACTTTTAATTTCTGTAGTTTGAGTATCTACTAGCGGTTGATAATAGAGGACAAATTGCTCATGTTCTAAAGCAAATTTGAGCTTAGATTCTAAACGCATCTTTTCTGATAGTTCTTCTTCCATCCCTGAAGAATAAACTTTAATCCCTGTCCCACTTTTTTCTGCTGCTATATGCTGAGCCAAACCAGCATTTTTGATTAGCCGTTGACTAGTCACCCCAGAATCAGGATAAACTGCTATCCCTAAACTGGCTGTAATATGAATTATTTGGCCATTGATTTCATATTTGCTATTAATTTCTTTCAATAATCTTTGTCCTAATTCTATAAATGTCTCCTCATTATAATCTTCTTTCCAGTAAAGAAAAAACTCATTATTAGCACGAGCAATATGAAGTTCATCATCGACAAAATCTTCTATTCTCCGGGCCACTTTTTTCAAAATTTGATTACCTACATAATGACCAAAGTTATCGTTAATTGTTTCAAAATCATCTACTCCAATAGAAAACAAAATTAAATTATTATTATTTTCCTGCACCTGCTGTAAATCTATTTTAAGCAGATCCTTAAAATAACCTAAGGCCAAAAGACTAGTTAAAATATCCTTATACGTTAAATCATTAATTTTATCCATCATCTGATTAAAGCAATTAGCTGCTTGTCCTATCTCATCATTGCGATTGAAATCAGCTCTAACTGTTAAATCACCATCTGCTCCCTGGGAAAATATATTCCGCAATTTAATAATCGGTCTTGATATATTATTGGCGATAATCATACTTGCAATTGCTGAAATAATTATCGCTCCCAATCCTAAAATCCACAGTTTTCTCCTGACTAACATAAGTGGTATTCTTAAATAATTATTCGGTACTTGAGTTATTATTTTCCACCCATTTGTGTGAGGTATTTTATTATAAAATATATAATACTCCTGTTCATTCTCTTGATAATTTAAATATCCCGATTTGTTATTTTTGATTTCAACAAAATTATTCCTTAAGCTGCCTACTCCTCCTTCAGAAGACCTCAAGATGTTATTTTCTAAAATGATATCCTGATCTGGATGTGCTAAAACAAAACCATGTTTATCAATAATATAGGAATATGAATCAAAATGTTCAACTCTAAATTTACTTAAATATTGAGTTAGTTGATCTAATTTAATAGCAGCTCCTAAAACACCAACTGTATTCTGAGATGAATTTATCAATGGTGTAGTGACAAATATCACTGCTTCCCCTGTTAAAGGAGAAATTAAAGGTCGCGATAAATATGTCTGCCCTTTAAATGCCTTTTTAAAATACAGATTATCCTTAATATTAGCTGCATGATCTGATTTAATAGTACTCACATCTCCTGCTTTATTGGCCATAAAAAAGTAAGCAAACTCATCAGCTGTTTTACTTGCTTTATCACTTAAATATTCTTCTTTGGCAGACCAACTATCATTTTTCATTGTTTCAGTATTAGCATAGATTTCTATATCCTCTTTCTTTTCTTCTAGCCAATTGTAAGTCAACTCGGAATATAGTTTAATATCTTTAGTTCCATTCTTAATTATTAAATTAGCAAAAAAATCATTAGATAATAAAAATGATGAACTAATCAACCCAATAGTCAATAAAATAGTTACAATCAATACTAAAATTAATATCTTGAATTTAATACTAAACCCTGCCCCTTGTGACACTTAAACACCTCCTTGGTTTAATCATAACTTGAATTTATTTTTTTTGAATACCTGAAATTACTTCTTTCTTTTCCCAAGTAATTTTACGAACATTAGATTCTCCTCTTAAATTAATTAATTTATTATAATCTTTGTCCTGTTTATAAAACCAAGAACTATAACTAATATCACATTTTATCAACACACTAAAAAATTCATAGACATTTAAAACTAAATTATCAACAGCATTAGAATTAAAATAGAGTTTCACTAAAAATTCATCTCCAAAACCATTTAATATTTCCTTTTTTAAATCATCATTATTAATCCGATGAATGTCATTTTTTAAAGATATCTTTTCTTCTTCAGTAAGTAAACTATACTTTTCATTTTCTTTACTTTCTGTT
>JBNJFD010000033.1:0-14041 GCA_051746525.1 Bacillota bacterium
GCCGGGAGATAACATTGAGATGGATGCAGAATTAATTTCTCCAATTGCAATGGATGAAGGATTAAGATTTGCAATTAGAGAAGGAGGAAAAACAGTAGGTGCCGGTGTTGTTACTGAGATTGTTGAGTAACAATTTTTAGAATAAAATATTCTTTTAGTAGAAAAGCGGGTCTAAGACCTGCTTTTCTATTAGTTTTAGGAATTCAAATTGTCACCTATAAAGAATTGACTTTTGTTGTAGGATATGATAAAGTATACAAGGCGTAGTTTGGAATGAATTGATTTGTTTCCCTGAGGAGGTGGCAGCTGTGAGAGAGATAGTTACTTTAGCTTGTACAGAATGTAAAAGAAGAAACTATTCGACTACAAAAAATACTAAAAACCAACGTGATCGCTTAGAACTCAAGAAGTATTGTAAGTTCTGCCAAAGTCACACTCTGCATAAAGAAACGAGATAGATTGGCTGAGCTAATATATAAATAAATCACTTATATGTTTGGTGTGGAATAAAATATTCACCCAGGTCAATCTTAATATTAAGAGGATGTGTAATAAATGGCTAAAAAAAGTTTTTGGGAAAAAGTAAAGAAATTTTTGCAAGAGGTTAAAATTGAATTAAAAAAAGTCAATTGGCCTAATCAAAAAGAGGTATTTTCCTATACAGTAGTGGTTTTAGTAACAGTATTATTGGTTTCTTTATTTATTGGTGGAATTGATTTAGTTGTATCGAAATTGATTAGTCCTATTATTTTCAATTAGGGAGGTGTGGGATCAGGGTTGATTAGATCCCATAAATATTATGAGTGATGATAAAGAGTATGGTTGGTATGCTATCCACACTTATTCTGGTAGAGAGAATAAGGTTGAAAAAAATTTGGAGCAAAGAGTAAAGAGTACTGGAATGGAAGATAAAATTGTGGATGTTTTAATTCCAACAGAAGATGAAGTTGAAATGAAAGATGGCAAAGAAACCGTAAAAAAGAATGAGATTTTCCCAGGATATGTTTTAATCAAGATGATTATGGATGATGATTCATGGTATGTTGTCCGTAACACACCTGGAGTTATTGGTTTTGCTAGTGCAGGTAACAATCCAGTTCCCGTTACTGAAGAAGAAGTTCGCAGAATCAAACAAGATATGGGAATGGATGTTATAAATAAAGCTGATATAGATTTAGAAGTAGGAGAAAAAGTTAAAGTGGTTGATGGTGTTTTAGATGATCATGTTGGTGAAATAGAAGAAATTGATTATGAAAAACAAGAACTAACTGTTTTGGTATCAATGTTTGGTCGTTCAACTCCTGTTGAGTTAAATTTTGACCAAGTAGAAAAAGTATAAATAGCAAGTATTAAAGAGGAGGTGCGAAATTATGGCAAAAAAAGTTGTAGGAAAGATCAGTTTACAGATTCCTGCGGGAGAAGCTAATCCTGCTCCGCCTGTTGGACCAGCATTAGGTCAACATGGAGTTAATATTATGGAGTTTTGTAAAGCATTTAATTCTAAAACTGCTGACCAAGCTGGTAATATTATTCCGGTGGAGATAACTGTTTATGCTGATAGATCTTTTAGCTTTATTACAAAGACTCCACCAGCTGCTGAATTATTGAAAAAAGCTGCTGGGTTAGAAACAGCTTCTGGAGAACCAAATGTTAATAAAGTAGGAACTGTTAGTTTAGATGATGTTCAAGAGATTGCTGAAACAAAAATGGAAGATTTAAATGCTGCATCTTTAGAAGCAGCTATGAGTATGATTAAAGGAACTGCTCGCAGCATGGGTTTGGAAGTTGAAGAGTAAGTATAAATTTAATAAATCTGTGGGAGGTAGTACCGTTATTACCACAAGGGGGTATTTTTAATGTCTAAAAGATATAATGAAGCTCTAGAAAAAGTTGATTTAGAAAAGAAATATGATATTAAACCGGCATTGGAATTAGTTAAAGAAACAGCTACTGCTAATTTTGATGAGACTATTGAAATTTCGATTAGATTAGGTATTGACCCAGGTCAGAATGACCAACAGGTAAGAGATACTGTTGTTCTGCCTGAAGGTACTGGGAAAGAAGTGAAAGTTATTGCTTTTGCTCAAGGAGAAAAAGTTAAAGAAGCCGAGCAAGCTGGTGCTGATATTGTAGGTGGTGAAGAACTAGCTGAAAGAATCCAAGAGGGATGGATGGATTTTGATGCTGTAGTTGCCACACCTGATATGATGCAGGTTGTAGGTAAATTAGGACCTATTTTAGGACCACAAGGATTAATGCCTAACCCTAAAACTGGAACAGTAACTTTTGATATTGCTAAGGCAATTAGTGATTTAAAAGCAGGTAAAATTGAATATCGTGCTGATAAAGGCGGTAATGTTAATGTTCCACTTGGAAAGGCTAGCTTTGATTTAGAAGAATTGTATAATAACTTCGAAGCATTTACAGATGCTTTAATTAGGTCTCGTCCTAGCGGTGTAAAAGGTAGATATTTATTAAATGTATCAGTTGCTGCTACAATGGGCCCAGGGATCAAAATTGATCGAGACGAAGTTTTAGACTTATTCAAATAAATCATTGAAATTTCTTGACGTGAGTTAAGAAAGATGTTAAAATCCTAGTTGTGTGTTGAAAAAAGAATATTCAACCATAGACAGTAGGCGCTGTAAAGCTTAAAATTGCCTGCCGAGGTTGGGGTAATAGATATTATTAGTTGTTGTTTGCTTATCTGTAGGGAGTTTTACGGCAGATGACAATTATAATCTATAAATTCAGTATCAGTCTCCAGCTTGCGGCAGCGGAGACTTTTTATTTTTTTTGAAACTGGAGGTGACAAGATGGCCACAAAAGAAAAAAAGAAAGTTATAGATGATTTAACCGTTAAGTTTAATGAGGCTAAATCAGCTGTGTTAACTGATTACCGTGGTTTAAATGTAGAACAAATGACTGAATTACGAGCTAAACTTCGCGAAGCTGGGGTAGATTATAAAGTTGCTAAAAACACTCTAGCATATTTAGCTGCTAAAGAAGCAGGTTGCGAAGATATTAAAGATTATTTAAAAGGACCAACTGCTATTGCGTTTTCTGATGAAGACCCAGTTGCTCCAGCTAAAATTCTATCTGAATTTGCTGAAGAGCATGAAGCTTTGGAAATTAAATCTGGGTTATTAGACAAAGATGTACTTGATATTGATGAAGTTGAGTCTTTAGCTAATGTGCCATCACGAGAAGAATTACTTGGTAGACTTGCAAGTGGATTAAAGCGACCTCTTAATGGTCTAGTACACTGCTTAAAAGATCCAGTAAAAAGTTTAGCATATGCTCTTAAGGCAGTGAAAGATAAGAAAGAAGAAAATTAAATTTTTGAAAATAACAAGGAGGAAATAAAAATGACTAAAGAAGAAATTTTAGAAGCTATTGAAGAAATGTCTGTTTTAGAATTAGTAGAATTGGTAGAAGAAATTGAGGAGAAGTTTGATGTAACTGCAGCTGCTCCTGTAGCTATGGCTGGTGCCGCTGGTGGGGCCGGAGCTGCTGAAGAAGAAGAGCAGAGTGAGTTTGATGTTGTAATTACTTCATCTGGAAGCAGCAAGATTAAAGTAATTAAGGCAGTTAGAGAAGTTACTGATTTAGGTCTTAAAGATGCTAAAGGATTAGTTGATGACTTACCTAGCGCAGTAAAAGAAGGTTTAGAAAAAGAAGAAGCAGAAGAAATCAAAGAAAAATTAGAAGATGCTGGAGCTGAAATTGAACTTAAGTAACAGGATATTAAGTTAAAGTGAATACATTTGAATAGTAAAGGGCACTCTGCTTTGAAGCAGAGTGCTTTTTTACCTAGAGTGAGTTTTAATCTTGACAATGATTTTGTAATATGTTAGTATTACTTATTGTTACGACTAGAATATTAAGTATCCTTGATTTGAAGATGCATAGTCTGATTTAAAGATGTAAATAATATTTTTTAAAAAGCTAAAATGCTTTAATATATAAATGTAGTTGCCCATTGTGATAAAAACCTCGGAGGTGATGACTTTAAATGTCCAACCCATCACATTCACTTAAAAGGCAAAGGCGCAGTTTTTCAAAAGTTGAACCCGGAATGGATGTGCCGTATTTACTTAAGACACAGAAGAAATCTTATGAGTGGTTCTTAGAAGAAGCTGTTTTGGATTTGTTTGCTGAAATATCTCCAATTACAGATTTTTCAGAGAACTTGGTATTAGAATTTATTGATTATTCATTAGACGACCCGAAGTACGATCGAGTAGAAAGCAAAAATAGAGATGTTAGTTATGAAGCGGCTTTAAATGCCAAAGTTAGATTGATTAATCAAGACACAGGAGAAATCAAAGAACAAGATGTATTTATGACTAATTTTCCTTTAATGACTGATAAAGGAACCTTTATTATTAATGGAGCGGAAAGAGTTGTAGTTAATCAGTTAATCCGTTCTTCAGGTACTTATTTTGATAAAGAAGTAATTAAGGATGGTCGTAAATTATATGGAGGAAGTTTAATTCCTAATCGTGGTGCTTGGATTGAATTCAAGTATGACAAGAAAGCAATAATTAGTGTTCGTGTTGATAGGAATAGAAAGATTAAAGGAACTGTATTGCTTAGAGCATTAGGTTATGGTACTGATGCAGAATTATTAGATCTATTTGATAATCATCCGATTATTCAAGATACAATTGAACGTGATAATAGTGAGACTCAAGAAGAAGCATTAATTGAGTTGTATAAAAATCAACGTCCTGGTGAACCACCGACTGTTGAGAGTGCTCAAAATTTAATTGAGTCGTTATTCTTTGACCCTAAGCGCTATGATTTAGCTAAAGTAGGGCGTTATAAAATCAATAAAAAATTAGGTTTAGATATTGATCCTGATCGCAGAACTTTATGTAAAGAAGATATTGTAGAAACAGTAAAATATCTGTTAAAGTTAGTTGATGAAGATGATGATGCTAAAGTAGATGATATTGATCATTTAGGGAATAGAAGATTAAAAACTGTAGGAGAATTATTACAAAACCAATTTAGAATTGGTTTATCTAGAATGGAACGTGTAGTAAGAGAAAGAATGACAATTCAAGATTTAGATGTAATAACTCCGCAGAATTTAATTAATACTAGACCCGTAGCTGCTGCGATTAAAGAATTCTTTGGTAGTGGTCAGTTGTCACAATTTATGGATCAGACTAATCCACTGTCAGAATTAACGCATAAGAGAAGAATGAGTGCGTTAGGTCCTGGTGGTTTAAGTCGAGAAAGAGCTGGCTTTGATGTACGTGATGTTCATCATACTCATTATGGTCGAATCTGTCCAATAGAAACTCCAGAGGGACCGAATATCGGTTTGATTGGTTCTTTGTGTATTTTTGGAGAAACTAATGAATTTGGTTTTATTGAAACTCCATACCGTAAGGTTAAAAATGGTCAAGTAACTAATCAAATAGAATATTTAAATGCTGACCAAGAAGATGATTATATTATTACTCAGGCAAATGAACCTTTAGATGAAAATGGTAATTTGCTGAATAACCAAGTATTTGCTCGTCATAATGGTGAGGAAATTAAGGCCTCTCCAGATAAAATTGATTATATAGATGTAGCTCCTAATCAAATTATTGGTGTTTCTGCGGCATTAATTCCTTTTTTAGAGAATGATGACGCTAACCGTGCTTTGATGGGTGCAAATATGCAGCGTCAGGCTGTTCCTTTATTAAAAACAGATGCACCAAGAGTAGGAACAGGTATTGAATATGCTGCTGCTAAAGATTCAGGAGCAACAACAGTTGCTAAAAATTCTGGAGAAGTAATGAGAGTGACTGGTAAGAAGATATTAATTAAAACTGATGATGGTACTGTAGATAAGTATCTATTAACTAAGTTTGCTCGTTCTAATCAAGGGAGCTGTATAAATCAAAAGCCAATTGTGCGCAAAGGCGATTATGTAGAAGCTGGAACTATTATCGCAGATGGACCTTCTACAGATAAAGGAGAGTTATCGTTAGGGCGTAATTGTCTAGTTGCTTTCATGGCTTGGGAAGGTTATAACTATGAGGATGCTATTTTAATTAATGAAAACTTAGTTAAAGAAGATGGGTTGACTTCGATTCATATTGAAGAATATGAAGCTGAAGCTAGAGATACTAAATTAGGCCCAGAAGAAATCACTCGAGAAATTCCAAATGTAGGAGATGAAGCTTTAAAAGATTTAGATGAACGTGGAATTATTAGAACAGGAGCTGAAGTTGAAGCTGGAGATATTTTAGTTGGTAAAGTAACCCCAAAAGGGGAAAAAGAATTATCAGCAGAAGAAAGGCTTTTGAGAGCTATCTTTGGTGAAAAAGCTCGAGAAGTACGAGATACTTCTTTAAAAGTGCCTCATGGAGAAGAAGGAATAGTAGTAGATGTTAAAGTCTTTGACCGTGAAGATGGTGATGATTTAAAGACTGGAGTTAATAAATTAGTTAGAGTATATGTGGCTAAAAAGTTAAAGATTACAGTAGGAGATAAATTAGCTGGTCGTCATGGTAATAAGGGTGTAATCTCTAGAATTCTACCAGAAGAAGATATGCCTTATCTGCCGAATGGTGAACCAGTAGAAATAGTATTAAATCCTCTTGGTGTACCATCAAGAATGAATATTGGACAGGTGCTTGAAACACACTTAGGTATGGCTGCAAGAGCCTTAGATATTCATGTGTCTACTCCAGTATTTAATGGTGCTACTGAGGGAGAAGTAGAAGATATTTTAGAAGAATCAGGTTTGCCGCGCGATGGTAAGACGGATTTATACGATGGTAGAACTGGTAAGGCCTTTGAAAATAGAGTAACTGTTGGAGTAATGTATATGCTTAAACTTCATCACTTAGCTCATGATAAGCTGCATGGTCGTTCTACTGGTCCTTATTCTTTAGTAACTCAACAGCCGCTAGGTGGTAAAGCACAATTTGGTGGTCAGAGATTTGGTGAAATGGAAGTTTGGGCTTTAGAAGCTTATGGTGCTGCTAATACATTACAAGAAATGTTAACAGTTAAATCTGATGATGTAGTAGGTCGAGTTAAAGCTTATGAATCAATTGTTAAAGATGAAAATATTCCTGAGCCGGGTATTCCTGAATCCTTTAAAGTATTGATCAAAGAGATGCAGAGTATTGGTCTTGATGCTAAGATTTATTCTGAGGAAGAGGAACTATCCATTGAAGAAGAAGAAATAGATGAAACGGAAACTAAGAAACTTGGGTTAGATATTGCTTCCGAGGATGATGGAGCTGACGAAGAATAAATAAAATTATTGAAGAGGGGGAGTGAATAACCCTTGTTTAATGTAAATAGTTTTGATTCAATGGAAATTGGATTAGCTGCACCAGAGAAAATTAGATCCTGGTCTAGTGGTGAGGTTAAGAAACCAGAAACAATTAACTATAGAACTTTAAAACCAGAAAAAGAAGGATTATTCTGTGAAAAGATTTTTGGTCCGACAAAAGATTATGAATGTCATTGTGGAAAGTACAAAAGAGTTAGATATAAGGGAGTAGTTTGTGACCGTTGTGGCGTTGAAGTTACAAAATCAAAGGTTCGACGAGAAAGAATGGGCCATATTGAATTAGCTGCTCCAGTATCCCATATTTGGTTCTTTAAAGGCATTCCAAGCCGGTTAGGACTAATAATGGATATGTCTCCGCGCTCATTAGAAAAAGCGTTATATTTTGTTTCTTATATTGTTATCGATCCCGGGGATACTCCACTAAGTAAGAAGCAGTTATTAAGTGAGAGTGAATACCGTGATGCGAGAAGCAAGTATAAGGGCGAATTTGATGCTGGAATGGGTGCTGAAGCAATTAAAGATATTTTAAGAAACATTGACCTAGATACTGAGATTAAAGAGCTGAGAGAAGAGATTCAAGGTATTTCGGGGCAGAGAAGGAAAAGAGCAGTTAGGCGGCTGAAAGTTTTAGAAGGTTTACGAGATTCAGGTAATAATCCAGAATGGATGGTTTTAGATGTATTACCTGTTATTCCGCCTGAGCTAAGACCGATGGTGCAATTAGATGGAGGTAGATTTGCTACTTCTGATTTAAATGATTTGTATCGTCGAGTAATTAATCGAAATAATCGTTTGAAGCGGTTATTAGACCTTGGAGCACCAGATATCATTATTCGTAATGAAAAAAGAATGCTGCAGGAAGCAGTAGATGCTTTAATTGATAATGGTCGACGTGGTCGTCCAGTTACTGGTGCTAATAATCGTCCGCTAAAATCTTTAAGTGATATGTTAAAAGGTAAGCAGGGTCGATTCCGACAGAACTTATTAGGTAAGCGTGTAGACTATTCAGGGCGGTCAGTTATTGTAGTTGGCCCGGATTTAAAAATCGATCAATGTGGATTGCCGAGAAAAATGGCTCTAGAATTATTTAAGCCGTTTGTGATGAAAGGTCTAGTTGACCTAGATTTAGCACATAATATTAAAAGTGCTAAGCGAATGGTTGAAAATGGTGATGAGGAAGTCTGGGATGTGCTAGAAGATGTAATTAAAGAGCATCCAGTATTATTAAATCGTGCTCCAACACTGCACAGATTAGGTATTCAGGCTTTTGAACCTGTTTTAGTAGAAGGTAAGGCAATTAAAATTCATCCTTTGGTTTGCCCAGCTTATAATGCTGACTTTGATGGTGACCAAATGGCGGTTCACGTGCCATTGTCTGCTGAAGCTCAAGCCGAATGTAGAATGCTGCTGTTATCTACTTATAACTTGTTATCTCCAGCTCATGGAGAAGCGATAGCAGTGCCGACGCAAGATATGGTTTTAGGAGCATATTATTTAACTATTTTAGATGATGATGCTGTAGGCAAAGATAAATTCTATGGTTCTGTAGATAGTGTAATTAAAGCTTATGAAAATGAGCAAGTAGAACTGCAGACTAAAATTAAGTATCGTAAACAAGACGGAGAGTGGATTGAAACAGGTGTTGGTCGAGTAATTTTCAATTCCATTATTCCTGAAGAGTTTGGGTTCTATAATGTAGTTATAGATAAAGGGAAATTAGGTGAAATTGTAACTCGATGCAGCAAAGAGCTTGGCCCAGATAGAACAGGAAAAGTATTAGATGCTATTAAAGATTTAACTTTTGATTATGCTACTAAATCTGGGATTACTATTGGTGTAACAGATGTGGCTATTCCAGATGAAAAAGAAGATATACTTAGAGAGTCAGAAGAAACGGTTAAGAAAATCGAGAAACAATATCGTCGTGGTTTAATTACTGATGACGAAAGATATGAGAAGACTATTGATGTCTGGGGCGATGCTAAAGATAGAGTTACAGAAGCCTTAATTGATAATTTAGATGAGTCCAACCCTATTTATATGATGGCTACTTCTGGAGCGAGAGGTAATACTTCTCAGATTACGCAGCTTGGAGGTATGCGTGGTTTAATGGCTGATCCATCAGGGAGAATTATTGATATGCCGATTAAAGCCTGCTTTAGAGAAGGTTTAACGGTATTAGAGTACTTTATTTCAACTCACGGTGCTCGAAAAGGATTAGCTGATACTGCATTAAGAACTGCTGATTCGGGTTATTTAACCAGAAGATTAGTTGATGTATCTCAAGATGTAGTAGTCCAGGAGAAAGATTGTGGTACAGATGAAGGATTGGTAGTTGAACCAGTTAGAAGTGATGGTGAAATTATTGAAGAACTAGAAGAAAGAATTACTGGTCGTTTAGCTTCTGAAGATATTCGTCATCCTGAAACTGAGGAACTGCTAGTTGCTAAAAATGAATTAATTGAAGCAGAACAAGCACAAGAGATTACTGCTGCTGGAATTGAAGCAGTTGAAATCCGAAATGTATTAACCTGCCGTACAGAAGATGGAGTCTGTCAAAGCTGTTATGGACGTAACCTTGCAGATGGGGAGTTAGTTAACGTTGGTGAAGCAATTGGAATTATGGCAGCACAGTCAATTGGAGAACCAGGTACTCAGTTAACGATGAGAACTTTCCATACTGGTGGAGTTGCTGGAGATGATATCACACAGGGTCTGCCTCGAGTAGAAGAACTTTTTGAGGCTAGAAGCCCGAAAGGACAGGCAGTTGTAACAGAATTAGATGGTACAGTTAATATTGTGGAAAAAGGTAACTCATATAAAGCTGTAATTAAAACTGATGATGGAAGACAGAAAACTTATCAATTACCTTATGGAGCTGAGTTGAGAATTTCTGATGGTGACCGAGTAGAAGCCGGTTATAAATTAACTAAAGGTCCATTAGATCCTGAAGATATATTAAGTATTATAGGAAAACGAGAAGTTCAAAAGTACCTATTAAAAGAAGTACAAAATGTATATCGATCTCAGGGAGTAGGAATCAATGATAAGCATATTGAAGTTGTAATCCGACAAATGATGAGTAAAGTGAAAATTAAGGAAGCAGGAGAAACTGATTTACTACCAGGTGATTTAGTAGATGTCTTTGAATTTGAAAATGAAAATGAAAAGGCAATTGCTAATGATAAAGAGCCTGCAACTGCTATTCCTCAATTATTAGGAATTACTAAAGCATCATTAAATACAGAGAGCTTCTTGTCGGCTGCTTCTTTCCAAGAAACAACTAGAGTTTTAACTGAGTCTGCTTTAGAAGGAAAAAAAGATAATTTAAAAGGTCTAAAAGAGAATGTTATTATTGGCCAATTAATTCCTGCAGGAACAGGAATCAAAAAGTATCGTGAAGCAGAACCAGAAATTGTAGAATAAAAGCAGAAAAAATGTTGACAGCTTAAATATAAAGTGTTAAAATGCTTAAGTGTGTTGTAATTAAGCAATCAAAATTTATATAGCTAAAATTAAGTGATTATATAATTTTTAGGATACTTAAACAAAAGGGGCATAATAGCTCCTTTTGTTTAACAGTTTTTTATAAAATTTTGGAAGGGGGTGGAGTTAAATGCCTACGATAAACCAATTGATTCGTAAGGGGAGAAACAAGGTAAAAAAGAAAAAAGGTGCTAGAGCTTTAGAAGGAGCGCCGCAGAAAAGAGGAGTTTGTACTAGAGTTTATACTGCTACTCCTAAGAAACCAAACTCTGCATTAAGAAAAGTTGCTCGTGTAAGATTAACTAATGGTAAAGAAGTTACTGCCTATATTCCAGGTATTGGTCACAACTTACAGGAACACTCTGTGGTTCTAGTTAGAGGTGGTCGTGTAAAAGACTTGCCAGGTGTTAGATATACTATTGTACGAGGTACTTTAGATACTGCTGGTGTTGAAGATAGAAAACAGGGTCGTTCCAAATATGGAGTTAAAAAGCCCTAACTATAATAGCAATTAGTTAAATGGAGGGAGGGAAATTAAATGTCTGAAGAAGGAAAAGCTAGAAGAACTGTATCAGCTGACCCAGTTTATAATAGCAAATTAGTAACTCGTTTTATTAATAAAATAATGTATGATGGGAAAAAGAGTTTAGCAGAAAATATCTTTTATGATGCTATGGACATAGTTGCAGAAAAAACTGGTGAAGAATCTGTTGAAGTTCTAAAAGGTGCTTTAAATAATGTGATGCCGGTTTTAGAAGTTATTAGCCGTCGAGTTGGAGGAGCTAATTATCAAGTTCCAGTTGAAGTTGATAAGCATCGTAGAATTACTTTAGGTTTAAGATGGCTTGTAAATGCAGCAAGAGGAAGAAATGAAAGAAAAATGGTAGATAGACTTGCAAATGAACTGATTGATGCTTATAATGAAGAAGGTGGAGCTGTAAGAAAGAAAGAAGATGTTCACCAAATGGCAGAAGCAAATAAAGCATTTGCACACTATAGATGGTAAAAAAACTAAGCATATAAGATAAGGGAGGGTGTTTTAAGTGCCCAGACAATTTTCACTAAACAAGACGAGAAATATTGGTTTGATGGCGCATATTGATGCTGGGAAGACAACAACCACGGAACGTATGTTGTTTTATACAGGACGTGTACACAAAATCGGAGAAACTCATGATGGAGATTCTCAGATGGACTGGATGGATCAAGAAAAAGAAAGAGGTATTACAATTACTTCTGCAGCTACTACATGTCAATGGGATGATCATAGAATTAATATTATAGATACGCCCGGACACGTGGACTTTACTGTAGAGGTGGAAAGATCACTTAGAGTTCTTGATGGTGCAATTGGTGTTTTCTGTTCTGTAGGTGGCGTTGAGCCGCAGTCAGAGACAGTATGGAGACAGGCAGACAAATATAATGTACCTAAGATTGCTTTTGTAAATAAGATGGATCGAACTGGAGCTGATTTTTATAACGTAGTGGATATGATGGATGAAAGAATTGATGCTCGTCCAGTTCCAATTCAAATTCCAATTGGAAAAGAAGAAGGATATAAAGGATCAGTTGATTTAGTTAATATGGAAGCAATTGTTTATGATGATGAATTAGGAATTGAGTATGAAACTACTGCAATCCCTGAAGATTTAGAAGAAAAAGCTCAGGAATATCGAGAGTTATTAATCGAGCGACTTTCAGATGTAGATGAAGGAATTATGATGAAATATTTAGAAGATGAAGAAATTACTACTGAAGAAATTCAAAATGCTCTAAGAAAAGGAACAATAGCTAATGAATTTACTCCTGTTTTATGTGGTACAGCATTAAAGAATAAGGGAGTGCAACCATTATTAGATGCAGTTATTGATTATTTACCTGCACCAGTAGATATTCCTCCAGTTACAGGTATTGATCCAGAAACTGAAGAGGAAATCGAAAGACCTGCTGCTGATGATGCTCCGTTTTCAGCTTTAGCATTTAAAATCATGACTGACCCATATGTAGGTAAGTTAGCATTCTTTAGAGTGTATTCTGGTATTTTAGAATCTGGCTCTTATGTATATAACTCTACAGAAGATGAAAAAGAAAGAGTAGGACGAATTGTGCAGATGCACGCTAATACTCGTGAAGATCGTGACGAAGTATATGCTGGTGACTTGGCTGCAGCAGTTGGTCTAAAAAACACTTCTACAGGAGATACATTGTGTACAGAAGAGGAACCAGTGATTTTAGAATCAATGGAATTCCCTGAAACTGTAATTGATGTTGCTATTGAGCCTAAAACTCAGGCAGATAGTGATAAATTAGGCGAAGCTTTACAGAAGCTTGCTGAAGAAGATCCAACCTTTAATGTTAGAACTGATGAAGAAACAGGTCAGACAATCATTTCTGGAATGGGAGAATTACACTTAGAAGTAATTATTGATCGATTAACTAGAGAATTCAATGTAGAAGCTAACATTGGAGAACCTCAAGTTGCTTATCGTGAAACTATTACTAGAAAAGCTGAAGTTGAAGGTAAGTTTATCCGACAGTCTGGTGGACGTGGACAATACGGACACGTAGTTATGGAAGTAGAACCATTAGATGCAGGAGAAGGATTTGAATTTGAAGATAATATAGTTGGTGGAGTAGTTCCTAGAGACTATATTAGTTCTGTTGAAGAGGGAGCTAGAGAAGCTCTAGAAAATGGAGTTTTAGCTGGATATCCAGTTGTAGATGTTAAAGTTAGCTTAGAAGATGGTTCTCACCACGAGGTTGACTCTTCTGAGATGGCATTTAAAGTAGCTGGTTCAATGGCTATTAGAAAAAATGCTCATAAATTAAAGCCTGCATTATTAGAACCAGTAATGAAAGTTGAAGTTACAACTCCAGAAGAATACATGGGAGATGTAATTGGAGATCTTAATAGTCGACGTGGTCAAGTAGAAGGAATGGAACAGCGTGGTAATGCTAAAATCATTAATGCTTATGTTCCATTATCAGAAATGTTTGGCTATGCTACTGATTTGCGTTCAAACACACAGGGTCGTGCTCAATATGTAATGCAGATGGACCATTATGAAGAAGTACCTAATAATATAGCTAAAGACATCATTGAAGATGAAAAATAAAGTTTAAAAAAATAAAATAATTTCACACGGGGGGAAAAAAGATGGCAAAAGCAAAGTTTGAAAGAACGAAACCGCATATTAATATTGGAACAATTGGACACGTAGATCATGGGAAGACAACAACAAC
>JBNJFD010000034.1:0-13989 GCA_051746525.1 Bacillota bacterium
ATTGATAAAATAGTAATAAACACATTAGATACTGATAATACCCCACTCATAAAGCTTGTAAAAGCGGCATTAAAAGCTAAAAACATTCCTGTAGCTAAACTAAATCCTTCCCCACCCTGCATAAACTGAAACATAGACCAAAAGATAATCATCGAAGTAATAATGGGATAGACACTATTAAATACTGTTAGATAGTTTGATATATTCTCTGCCTTAAATCTTAATTTCTTCTTCTCACTAAAAGATTCACTCCATAAATAGAAAGCTCTCTTTTCAGCATTAGCTACTCTTAGCTTTGCTATAGCTCCAATTAACTGTAATACTAAACCTCTAATCTTACCGTCTGCTGCAGCAATCTCTCGTTGATATCTAATACTTAAGTAACTAGCTAACAGAGTTACTACTAGAGAAATTACTACTAATACAATAGCTACTAGTGCCAGCTTAGGACTATAGTAAAATAACAATCCTAGATTAAATAATGAAAATACACTAGATAGCAAAGTTGATAAGGTAGCCCCCGATAAAGATTGTCTAATAGCATTAATACTACTTGTTCTTTGGGCCAAATCACCAGTATTATAATCTCTAAAGAATGGCATTGGCAGCTTTAAGACTCGGTCCCAAACTGCAGCTTGAATAGAATGACTCATTCTATTTTCCACTCTCATCATCGTTATAGAACGAGCAACTTCAAAGGTGAATTTGGCAAAGGTTGTAGCAAATAAGATTAATCCCATATACAAGAGCTGATTTCTAGCAGCTTGTGGCACAATCCTATCAAAAATCATCCCAGTTGCTTGAGGTACTACTAATCCTAATAATCCTGCTCCAATTCCTAATAAAACTATAAATACAAAGTCCCGCCGCCAATTACTCTCTAAACCAAACTTAAGTAAGTCTAATAAATTTAACTTTTGATTAGGAAAAGGACGATAAAAAGAATAGCCAAAAGGCTTAATCTTATCAGCCACTTCAGCATTAACAGGAATTACTTTATCATTTTCTAGATCATAGGCCTCATATTTGCCAGGTTCAGTAGGAATTAAAGCTAGAGGTTCCTCATTTTCTTCCCAATAAGCTAACAGTGGTCCACTATCTGTTAACCACCATTCATTCTCTAATAAAATCTTTCTTTTCTTGATTTTTGAAGCTCGAATAATTTCTTTTAAGGGATCAGTCCCGGCTCTTTTATTCTTTCTTTGTTGGGGCTCTTTAATCTCAATATCCATATTAGCCCCAACTAACTTACAAGCCTGATAGAGCTTACTTCTCCCTATGGCTCCTTTAATTATCTGCTCATCCTTTAAATCAATTACATTTCCAATCTTAGCTAAGGCCTCTTCCATAAAACTATTATTCTTCTTGACTCGCTGCTCTAATCGTTGTTCTTCTTCTCTTTTTAAAAGAGCTAGTTTTAAATTTATAATATCTAACATAAGTTGTTGATAAAGGTGCAGCAACTCCCAAAAGTCATCTTGGCCAACTAAAGACTCTGTCGTAATTACTGCTAAAGATGTATCCTCAAGAGCTTTAACCCAACTATGGCTATAGACAGGGAAATAAGCACTAGAAGCAACTAATCCAAGCTCTTCATAGTCCTTAAAACTCACGCTACCTTCTTTAACCTTGGCCCAAAGTAGATAATCACCGCTAACTGCAACCTTCCCTTGAGCTAATTCAAAGTCATCTTTCACTTCTAATTCTTGATAATCACGAGGTATTTCCCGCTCTAAAACTCCTTTTAAAATAGACTCAATCCACTGAGTTAAATTTTGGGCTGCTAAATTAAGATCTTCTGCTCTCTGGTTATCAAATTCTGCTCGATTACTTTCTGCTAATCGAGTATCATCCTCTCCAATAGCGATTAAAGCCAGATTGTGGTCAGAACTACTAAAATCAACTCCAAATAATAGTTCATCTTTCTTAAAGGTAGCTAAATACCTCCGATTCCCATAAATTTCTCCTTCTTTAACCTTAACTGCAAAAACCCTAATTTTGCCTCGCTTTACTAACCAAATTTTATTAGGATCATCAAGCAATAATGGTTTGTTTCCATTAGCAATTATCTCTTTATGCTCTTTAAAATTATTTTTATTCCCCATAATCAAACTCAACTCCCTAATAAATACAAAGTATTTATAGTTGATAGTTTATATCCTCTTATCCAGCAAAGATTATCCACTCAATTGAATTAAGTTAGAATAGTGTCCTTCCCTATTCTTTAATTCATCATGAGTTCCCCGCTGTACAATCTTTCCTTTATCCAGAACAATTATCTCATCACAATCTCTAATTGTACTTAATCTATGAGCAACGATAACACAAGTACAACCCCTTCTTCGCAAATTCTCATCAATTCTCTTTTCTGTTGTGGGATCTAAAGCACTTGTTGCTTCATCTAAAATTAAAATTCTGGGATTACTGACTAAAGCTCGGGCTATCTCTAAACGCTGTTTTTGCCCCCCACTAAAGTTACTACCGCCTTCTTCCATGGCATGATTATACCCTTCACTACGGGCTGAGATATCTTGATGGATACAAGCATCTTTAGCAGCTCTAATAATATCTATCTTAGGAATAGTATCATCCCATAAAGTTAAATTTTCCTTGATTGTACCTTCAAACATAGTGATATCTTGATCTACCATAGCTAAAGAATTAGCCATTAACTCTCTAGGAATGTCCTCTCTACTCTTTCCTCCAAACAAAATTGTCCCATTCCAAGGCTTATAAAGCCCCGCTATAATCTTGGCAATTGTAGACTTTCCACTTCCTGATCCTCCCACTAAAGCTACTCTATAACCAGGCTTTAATTCTAAATTAAAATCCTGAATTAAAGGATCTTCTAACTTATTATAACCAAAGTTTAAACCCTGCACCTTTAAATCGCCCTCTAATTTAGCATTTTCAATATTCTCATCAACCTCTAATTCATTATTTAAAGCTTGATCTCTCTTATACTTCAGAGCATCATCTAACTTATTAATATCTCCCTTTAATTGCTGTAACTGCCCACCTAAACTAACAAGTTTATTAACAGGTCCAATAAAGCTAGACATCAGACTTTGAAAAGCAACTAACATTCCTAAAGTTAAAACACCATCCATTACTCTAAAACCACCTAACACAAGTATCACTGCACTATTTAAAGCAGTTAATAATTTAGGCACAGAAGATAGATAAACCCCTGAAACTCCTAGTTCCTGCTGGAAATTAGTCAACTTAGCTTGATGACCTGCCCATTTGGTAAAGAAATCCTCTTCTCTACCACTAGCTTTTAGAGTCTCAATTCTCTTTAGTCCCGACATCGTAACTCCTTGTACTTTACCCTGTTCCTGCAGCAGCTGTTTATTCTGATCAACTCTCTTTTGAGAAACCAATTTTAAGAACAGCATATTTAAGATAGCTACAGTAATACCTACTAGTGTTAAAACAACGTCATATCTAAACATCAAAATCGCATAAAAGATAATCATTAAAAAATCTAAAAAGGTAGATGCTAACCTGCCCGATAACATCTTGGCTACTCGGTCATTAATCGCCACTCTATTACCAACCTCTCCAGCATAACGTTGAGAAAAGAACTCTACTGGCAGAGATAAGATATGCCAAAAGAATTTTCCTGAATTAGCTAGAGCAATACTATTTTCTAACCTGATTAAGAAGTATTCTCTCAGCCAAACTAAAAGCCCTCGTAATAAAGCTGTTATTGCCATCCCAATTAATAATGGTTTGATCCAATTATCCATTTGGGCCAATAAAACCTTATCTACAAATATCTTAGAAAAAATAGGTACTACTAACCCTGGTACTACTAAAGCCAATCCTACTAAGAAGATATAGGCAACACCTAACTCTGCTCCCTCTAACCGCTTTTTTAGCGCGCTTAAAATATTCTTCTTCTCTCCACCAGGCTCAAAATCTGCTGTAGGCTCAAAGGTTAACACTACTCCCGTAAAAGACTGGTCAAACTCTTCTTCACTAACAGTTCTTCGTCCCATAGCAGGATCATTTAAATAAGCTGTCCCGTTTTTAAATCCTTCTAAAACTACAAAGTGATTAAAGTTCCAATGGACTATCATCGGACCATCTATCTCTTTTAGACTTTCTGGCTCTTTTCTATAACCTTTAGCCTCCAAACCATATTCTCTTGCTGCTTTTAATAAGTTACTAGCCTTGCTCCCATCACGAGAAACTCCACAAGCAATTCGTAACTCCTCTAGCGGTACAATTAGATCATAATAACGCATAATCATTGCCAAAGAAGCCGCTCCACATTCTACTGCCTCCATCTGTAGGACAGTAGGAGTTCTATCAATCCCTCTCCACTCCTGAATCTTTTCCATTATCTTATTTATCATCACTAACACACCCTTATAGTCCCAGTTTAGACTTAAAGATTGGTATTACTAAACTGATAGGACGTTTCTCTTCAGTAATTATCATTCCAGTAGCTAAAGTTCCACTTTTTATCTGTTCTGGTGGACCACCTTTAGAAGTCCATCTGTAGCCACTTTCTGTTTGAGAAGATGGAATCAACTCCGCCTTAACCTTAATTACTGCTTGCCTTCCAATTAAACTATTAACTAAATTCTCATTATTTAAATCCTTTATTACAGCCTCTCTCGTAGCAGGATATTCAGAAACATAAGTAACTCTCCCTAACATTAATCCATACTCCTCTTTCATCACTGTCGAAGGTGAGATCTGAATCTCCATTCCTCGGCTAATCTCTTTTCCTTTAGAAATAGGGACATAAATATCTGCTTCTAAATTTTTAATATCCTTACCCCGGGGCTCAATATTTGCTATCCTAGTTCCAGCAGTAATTAAAGCTCCTCGATTAACCATTACTCCAGTTATTACCCCTGTATGAGAACTAACAACTTGAGAATAAAAATTCAATTGTTCCTTAAGACGTTTTAACTTACGGTCCGTCTCTTCAATTGATTGAGTAATTTGAATTAATTCTTGTTTCTGCTGCTCTTCTAATTCTAATTTGTCTGATTCTATCTTTTTTAACTGATTCTTCTTACGAGCTATCTCTCTTTGCACATCATTGACCCGCTGTTCAGTACTAATTAAGACTTCTTTAGTAATTGCTCCCTCTTGATAAAGCATTTCTTGGGTTTCAATCTTCTTATTCAAACGCCTAACTTCTGCCCTTAAATCCTCAATATCGGAATTTATATTCTCTTCCTGCTGAGTAATATATTCCTGTTGAATCTTCATATTTTGGGTGTTAAATTCTCTGACCTGCTCTCTTCTCTCTTTTAACTCATTCAAATTTATATTTGCTTCTTGAATCTGATTCATCAAATCCGGCTTCTCTATTCTAGCTATTACTTCTCCTTTTCTTACAAAATCTCCACTAACTACTTTAATATCACTAATTCTACCACTAGTTACATGGCGCACTGTTAATAGACCGCCACTTTGGATTAAAATTCCTTGGCCCTGAATCTTAGTAGGAATTCGTCCAAAAATCCCCCAAAGGACAACTATAAAAATCATAGCCAATAATCCTATTAAAGCAATCCAGCTTTTCGGGGTAGTAACTTTCATCAACTTATCTAATTGTTCAGGTGAAGACAGTCTCTCTAAAGATACTTTTCTAAAAATTTTACTCATATTACTTCCCCCTCAAAAGCGATTGATTAAGATTAGAAAACTCAAATTTGCCATCCTTAACAACTTTTAAATAAATATTCTTATTAACTACATCACCATTTTCAGCAAAAGTATGTTTCCCTGTCACCCCACTCCAGCCCTCTATCTCTCTCAATTGCGGAGCAACTTTCTGGGGAGCTACTGACTTAGCCTGGCGCATCGCTTCAACAATCACTTGTAAAGCATCATAACCTAAAGCTGCTGAAGTATCAGGGGCAATATTATACTTTTTCTCAAAATTGCGTTCAAAATTCTTAACTTTTTCTTTGCCCAACTCCGGATTGAATTCAGTACTGACCATTACATTATCAGCCGCCTCATCAGCTATCTCAATTAATTCTGTGGAGTCCAGACCATTACCAGCTAAAATTGGTTGCTGATAATCTGCCTCTCTAGCTTCAGAAACAAAATATCCACCAGCAGGAAGCGTTCCAGCAAAAAAGATAGCATCAAAATTATACAGCTCCCAATTACCTAAAATATACTTAAACTCTCCTCTATCTCCAATACTATAGGAGCTTCTATTAACTACTTCTAACCCCCTCAAACTTGCCTCTTTTTCAAAGGCATTAGCTAATCCTAAGCCATATAAATTATCTGCATAACAAATTATTACTCTCCTATAGCCTTTATCATTAGCTACATTGGCCATATATTGCCCAATCTCTATATCTGTCGGCACATTCCTAAAAAAATATTGATAACCTTTCTTTGATATCTTAGGGTTAGTTGACTTTGGAGAAAAAGCAATCAGCTTTGCTGTCTCATAAATCAAAGAGACAGAATCTGTAACATAAGACTCTTTATGCCCAATAACTGCCATCACATCTGGATCAGAAGCAAATTGCTCTGCTACTTTCAATCCTTGATTTACATCTGCTGCATCATCTCTTTTTTCGATTACTATTTTTTTTCCTAAAACTCCACCTGTCTCATTAATCTCTTCGGCTGCTAGCTTAACCCCTTCATATACTTTAGTCTGATTAGTACTAAAAGACCAAGCAACACCAATTTTTATCTTTTCAGCATCCTCTGCAATTTTAAGACGCTTTTCAAAAACTTCGTTACTGCCACTACAGCCTATAACTAAAAATTGTAAGAAAATTATGAATATTAAAAAAATTTTATGTTTAATTAATCTCACTAAAAATTACCTCCCTTCGCTAGCAAATAGTTTATCAAAACCTAACAAGTGCATTAATCTCAACTGAGCAATTACAGTCCTATCTTCTGCCTTTTTTAAATCAACTTCTGCCTTTTTTAAATCAACTACCTCTTTTTTGAACTCTCGATCTTTAATTGCTCCTAAAGCCAATCTTTCTTGAGCAATCTCTCTTGCTAATTTAGCTTTTTCCAATACCAACTCTTGCTGCTGCAAATTTATCTGCGCTTGCTTTAAACCATCTAACAATCTCTCAAAATCTAATTCTAAATTAGCCCATAAATTATCATAGTCTCGCTCTAATTTTGTTATCTGCTCTTGATAATCTGCAATCTTTAATCTTCTTTCTCCACCATCTAAAAGGTTATAAGTCAAGCTTAACTGCACTTTCCAATCTTCACTCTGCAAATCATAATCTCCGCCAAGCTTTAATTGCGGCTTATCTGACAGTTCTTGCCATCTTTTTTGTTTAAAAGCTAAATTCTGCTCTAATTGATTATTTTCTAACTGCCAATTATTAGACTTCAACAGCTTAATTACTTTATTTTGATCATAAAAGTCAACGGTGTTAGCTTTAACCACTTCCTGCCCCTGCTTAAAATAGGAACTATCGGTACTTAAAACCACCCGATGATTATCAGCTAAAGATAACTCTTCAAACCACTTATCCTTACTCTGTATTAATTGATCCTGAATTTGAGTTTTAATTAGCTTAGCTTCTTTAACTCTAATCTGAGCAGTTAAGACTTGTAATCTATCTGCTTCATTGATTTCTGCTTCTCTTTTAACCTCTTTTAAATCAGCTTGCACTAACTTATAATCTCTTATGAGCAGTCTCAATTTTTCTTCTAAGCGTAAAATATTAAGATAGTCAGCCAGCCAATCAATCTTTTTCTGCCTTCTTGTCCAGGCTAATTCTCTTTTGAGCTTAATTACTCTAGTAGAAATCAGCTGATAATTCTGTTCTGCTGGAAAAGGAATCTGAGGATAAATATCTTGACTTAGCTGTAATTGCAGATCTATATTATCATCTACATTATTAAAATCATAAGGATCTCTTTCAAGCAATGATACGTTCTGAGTTATTTCTAATCCACCAGCAAACTTTTTACTACCTGCTAGATTAATTGCTAAGTAATCATCCTTTAACTGTTCTTCTTCTGTTGTTCCTATCACACCAACTTGATCTCCGATAGCAAGCAAAGTCGAAATAGTCTCAGTCTCATAGCCATAACTAGGCATAACTTCTAAATCAGCCTGCCATCTCATTCTAGCTTCTGCTTTAGCTAAATCTCTTTTAGCTTGATTTAAGCTATATTCTAAATCACTAAAAGAAGCACTATGTTCTAAGCCCCAATTAACAGCCTCTTTAAGACTAAGCTCTTGGGCTCCAGCAGTTGCAGTAGTAACTATTAACAGTAATACAAACACTACAGTAATTAGCCTCTGCTTATAATAATTCATCAAGTACCACCTCTATCTCTAATCCCATAGCTTTCTGTAACTGCAGTTGTCCTAGGTAATAATTACTAACAGCTGTTTGATAATTATATTCTGCTTCTAATAGATTTGCTGTTGCTAACAAAAGTTGGTCTGCTGTCTTAAAACCAGCTTCTTTTTGCTTTTTAACAATTTGATAGTTCTCTTCAACCTGCTGTAACTGCTGTTCTCTTAAATCTAAGATTCCAATTGCCTGCTGCAGCAAATAATATTTCTTCTTCACTTCATTTTCTAAATCTTTCTTCTCTTTTTCATACTCTAAACCAGCAGTTTTTTTATTTATTCTATTCATTCTCAAATTTAATTCTGAATTTTGGGAAATTTTAGACTTATTTAAAGAGATATCAGCTAATTTAACATATTTCTCTCTTAACTCTAAGAATCTATTATTCTCTACTGCCTGTTGCAATGCCTGTTCTTCTTTTAAAGTAAGTATCTTAACTTCTTTTATGTTTTTAAATTTCATGTTCTGGTCTAAAGAACGATTTATTTTCAATTCTAAATCTCGAATAGAAAGGTAATAATCATTTTCAACCTGCTCTAAATCAAAGGTTGCTTCATTATAGTCGGTCTGCTGCTCTAAAAGGTTAATATGGTTTTCTTCACCACGTTCTACTCTAATCCCAATACTCTTTAGCAACTCTCTTTCATACTCTAGCTGTTTTTCCTTAGCTTTAATATCTAGCTCTTTCTCTACTATAGTTAAGTGATTATCAACAACACTTATAATTAAATCATTCCTAGCCTGTAGATAATTTTCTTCAGCAGTAGCAAGATTTAATTTGTTTTTTAAACTCCTATAACGAGAATTCAATCCCAAATTATTGGCTTTCTGCTGTTGATAGTTTATTTTACTCTCTTCTAAGTTAGCTTTAGCTAATTGTGAACCTAAATCATATTTTAGAGCTAAATCAATTGCTTCAGTTAAAGTCAGCTCTTCCTTCTTTGCCTCAACTACTAATGGTATAGCAAGAAAACATATTATTAATAAAATAATGATTTTGAATTTAGGTAATTTTAGCATTAATAATCATCTCCGCTATCATCTTTAGGATTATTTATTCCTCCTGCCACCAAATCTAATTCATTATCACTTAATTCCTGTTCCTCCTTTCTTTCCTTTATCTTATTTAGCAGTTCTTTCTTGAGACTATGGCGTACTTTGCTTTGCCCACTATAATCTACATCTTTTATTTCTTGAGCCAATTGAAGGAGCCTTTTGATTTGGGGATTAGTAATCTTATCCAAGTCTTCGGAGTTATCTTTTGACATTGAATTTAACTTCTTATTGAACATTTTGGCTAATGCCTTCTCCCTCATCTATATCACACCCCATTCTTTCTAAAATTGACTTTAATTCTTTAACTGTTCTATATACAATTACTCCTACGTTACTTTCTGTTAAACCAGTAATTTCAGCAATTCTTCTATTAGTTAAACCACCCCAAAATTTTAATGTCAGCAAATTTCTTTTTCTTTCACTAATTTTTTTGAGTGCTAATAATAGACTCTTTCGTAGTTCTTGATTAATTAATTTGTCTTCTAAATTAATTTGACTATCAGCACTATTAGCAACAACTTCTAAAGATACATTGTTAACTGTTTTATTTCTGTGCTTATAATAATCAACAACAACATTATGAGCAATAGTAAATAGCCAAGTAGAAAAACTGCCTTTAGAACTATCAAATTTATCTAAGTTATCAATAACATCATTGAAGACATCAGCAGTTAAATCATCTGCTATCTCTATATTGGGAACTCGAGAGCGAAGGTAATTATAGATTTTAGGAAAATAATACTCATAGATTTGGGCAAAACTCTGTGGGTCTGATTGAGCTGCAATTATTAGCTTGTCTTCATTTTTCAACCCCATTGCTCTTAACTCCTTTCTTAAATGTTAATTTTGCCTATTTTAAAATTCTAGCAGTTTATAATTACTAGTATTTCGACATCAAAATATATTTCCCTCTTTATTTCAATAAAATATTATATGTTTTGTCAAATAAAAAACCTCGGACAAGTACCCGAGGTGAAAGTATATCTCTTATTCAATTTAATTTCAATTTTTTAACTTTTCTCTCATTACTCTAATTTGAAAATAACTAATCTCATCTGGCAATTCTTCCTTAATTGGCTTTAACCGCTGCTCAAGATCATCTTCTAATTTTTCTTTAATTAACTCTCGGTCATCTTGAGAAACAAAGGAATCTAAATCAACTTCTAATCCTTTTTTTGCAGCCTGTAAAATATGTTGCTGAATTGTATTTACAGTTAAATCTCTTAACTCTGCTATTTCTGCTAATGATTTGCCTGTGTTATACAATTCATAACTTTTAACAAAACTTTTACCACTATTATTACTAACACTAGTTTTATTGCTATCTTGATGCTGAACAATCACTACTTCTTTAATCTTTTTCAAAAACTGCTGTCCATATTTTTTTAATTTTGCTGTTCCCACACCTTTAACCTTAAGCATCTCTTTATTAGTAGTCGGCAGTTTATCAACCATATCCCGCAAAGCACTATCAGGAAAAATGATAAAAGGAGGTACTCCCTCTTTAGCAGCTAAACTTTTTCTTAAATCACGCAGCATATCAAATAGCTGATTAGTTTTAGTAATCTGCTTTGTCTCTTGTCTTACTTTCTGCCACACTTGAGCATCTTCTTCTAAAACAGTATAAGCTTTCTTAGTTAACTTAGTAACTGCATATTTGCCTTCTGTTAATTTAATATATTTCTCTGCTATTAAGAATTTAATCATGTTTTTAATCTCTTTAATTGTATGGTCATTCATAATTCCATAAGTAGATAGCTGGTCTAAATCTGCTGCTAAAACTCCTTTAGCCTTTGAACCTTTCAAGACTCGGGCTACTTTTGTCACTCCATAACGCTCTTCCATACGATAAATACAGGATAAAATCTTTTGCGCTTCAATAGTAATATCAACAAGTTCTTGGTCAGCTGCACAATTACTACAATTATCACAATCATCTGCTGTATCTTCTTCTCCAAAATAATTTAAGATATAGCCCCGCAGGCATCTACTAGTATAGCAGTAATCAATCATTTTCTGTAATTTATTATGGGCCAAGGCTTTACGCTTAGTTGATAAATTAGACTGTTCAATAAAATATTTAGGCAGCCTAATATCACCAGGAGCAAACAATAGGACACATTCACTTGCTTCGCCATCTCGACCAGCTCGCCCTGCTTCTTGATAATAAGACTCTATATCTTGAGGCATATTATGATGAATTACATATCTCACATTAGATTTATCAATACCCATCCCAAAAGCATTAGTAGCTACGACAATTTTCAGCTCATCATATAGAAATTTATCTTGAGTTTCTTTTCTTACTTTTTTACTTAATCCAGCATGATATTTGCCCACTGCAAAATCTTCAGCAGCTAGCAAAGTATAGATTTGGTCTACTTCTTTTCTAGTCCCTGCATAAATAATACCTGCTTCAGAATTATTTTTCTCAACATATTCTAAAATAAAATCTCGTTTGTCTTCTCCTTTAACTAACTTAAAAGTTAAATTAGGACGGTCAAAACTAGTAACAAAATCTTCTTCAACATCTAAAATTTCTTTAATATCTGCCCTCACATCTGTAGTTGCAGTAGCAGTAAAAGCTGCTAATACTGGATCATTAGACAATCCCTCTAAAAAACTAGCAATTAATAAATATGCAGGTCTGAAATCATGCCCCCACTGCGAAATACAATGTGCTTCATCCACTACTACTAAAGAGACTTCAATTGTTTCTAATAGCTCCATAAATCGTTGTGACTGCAATCTTTCTGGTGCTACATATAATAAATCATAATGCCCCATTTTAATTTTATTAATTCTTGTTTCTATTTCTTTTTGACTTAAAGAACTATTAATAAAGGCAGCATTAATTCCTACTGCCTGCAAAGAATCAATTTGATCTTTCATTAGTGAAATTAACGGTGAAAATACAATGGTAATCCCTGACATACAAAGAGCAGGAATCTGAAAACAAATTGACTTTCCACCACCTGTTGGCATCACACCTAAAGTATTATTATTATCTAAAATACTAGTTATAATTTCTGCTTGGCCCGGTCGAAAAGAATCATAACCAAAATAATCTTCTAAAATCTGCTCTGCTTTTGCTAACATTTTTTGCCTCCAATATCAAATTTGTTTGTCCCTTTATATTATAAACAAAATCAACGCTCTTTGCTAGGATAAAAAGAGAGAATTTAAGTTAAATCTTTATTCTATATTTATTTTGATATATAATGATAAGTAAGTTAATTTTATAGTAACAGGAGATGACGCATAAATGCAAGTTTTTTTAATAGTAGCTTTAATTATCCTTTTATCAATAGCATTTTATTTTTATTTACAATTTAAATCTTCACAACAGCAAATCAAAAAACAACAGCAACAATTAAAAAAAATGATTGAACAACAAAATTCAAATTTTAAAAAAGCAAAAAAAATCCATCAAAATTCTTTGCCGGATAATTTGCCTGAAAAAGATGATTTGTCTGTAGCTGCTTTTTATCAACCGGCGGAAGAATTAGGTGGAGATTATTATAATATTTTTCAAATTGACCACGGTTCAATGGATATTTTCTTTGACCAATATTTTATTTATATGTTTGATGTTTCAGGACATGGAATTGATAGTGCTATGTTATCTATTTTTATTAACAATACTATAGAAGATTACTTTAGATTACAGCACACCCAAGGAGAAGAGGTTTCTCCCCAAAAAATATTGAACTATATCACAGAACAATATAGAGCTGAAAATTATCCTGATGATTACTTAGTGTGCCTCTTTGCTGGAGTATTAGAACTGAATAATTATAAATTCACTTATTCTTCTTCAGGATTTCATTTTCCCTTCTATAAAGTCAGTAAAACAGGTGAATTAGCTGAAATAAAAACTGGAGGGCTGCCAATTTCTTCTTCTATCGATAAATCATTTGTGGAATTAGAAGAAACTACAATTGATTTTAAGCAGGATGAATTTATGTTTTTTACTACTGATGGTTTGCTAGAACAAGTAACTAATTCCACTAGGTATGGAGGGCAATTAGAACAGAAGCTAAAAGATATTAACTATTTCCATCCAGCATTTTTGGTAGAAAGTATTAAACGGGACTTTGCCAATTTCACAGGATCAGAATATGGTGATGATGATATTACTTATTTAGCTATTGGACGTTTAGATAGCAAATTAAAAGAATGGTCTATCACTGCTAAGCAACAGGACTTTAAAGTTAAAAAACAAGAGATAATTAATTATCTTACTTTTATAAACTCTGATATTACACCCATTAAAGAAGCCTTCAGTAAATTAGCAACTTCAATTTGGCAGTGTGTTCCAGAGCTTAAAGTTAAAGTTTTAATTACTCCAGAATATTTAATGATTTCAATTAATATTCAGCAATCACAAATTGACTGGCACGAATTAATAGCCAGCAAATTAGACCAAGGAAAACTAAATCAAAAAATAATAGAAGTTTTTCCTTCTAACAAGAATAATAATCAATTGTATTTATTTCAAAAAATAACTTGAAAAGGAGCGTTTGATATTTATGGATTCAATTCTAAAAGGTATAGAAATTGCTATTGAAGAAGAAATTGCTGCTCAAGAAAA
>JBNJFD010000035.1:0-13810 GCA_051746525.1 Bacillota bacterium
TGGCTCTTTTTCTACTAAAGTAACATCCACATCGAACCGTGATAATTCACGAGCAATAAAACAACCTGTTACTCCTCCACCAACAATCAAAATATCAGTTTTTTCTTTCAAAATAAACCCTCCTCAAAATAATAGAAACCACATTCAAGCTCTACAGAAGTGAGAAGATAAACTCCCCCCTATAGATACTCAAATGTGGTTTCTTTTAATTTCTCCACCAAGTTTAATTCATTTGTCTCATTCATATTATCACAATTTAATATTAGATGCAAGAAATTTATAAATTTCTTGCATCTAATAATTTAATCATTTCTAATTATTACTCGTCAGACCAATCTTTTGCTCTTTCCACAGCTTTCTGCCATCCAGCATATAGCTTTTCTCTTTCCGCTTCGCCCATTTCAGGTTGGAAAGTAACGTCTATTCTTCTCTTCTCTAATACTTCTTCTTTACTGTTCCAATATCCTACTGCTAATCCAGCTAAATAAGCTGCACCTAAAGCTGTAGTTTCTGTATATTCTGGTCTCTCTACTGGAGTACCTAAAATATCAGACTGGAACTGCATTAAGAAGTCATTTGCTACTGCTCCACCGTCAACAGCTAATTCTTTTAAGCTGATTCCAGAATCTGCTTCCATTGCATCTAATACGTCTCTTGTCTGATAAGCTAAAGATTCTAGAGTAGCTCTAATAATATGATCTTTGTTAGTACCTCTTGTTAATCCTACAATTGCTCCTCTAGCATACATATCCCAATATGGAGCTCCTAACCCTGTAAAGGCTGGTACTACATATACTCCGTCTGTTCCGTCTACTTTTGTTGCAAAGTATTCAGAATCTGGAGCTTCCTCTACTAATTTAAGCTCATCTCTTAACCACTGAATTGCTGCACCTGCTACAAAGATACTACCTTCTAATGCGTACTTAGCACCTTTCACACTTGCTGCAATAGTAGTTAATAATTGATTTTCTGACTTAACAGCTTCTCGTCCAGTATTCATTAATAAGAAGCAACCTGTTCCATAAGTATTCTTTGCCATACCTTTATCATAGCAACCTTGTCCGAATAATGCTGCCTGCTGGTCACCAGCAATACCTGCTATCGGAACATTCTCGCCGAAGAAGTGATAGTCTACTGTTTCGCCGTAAACTTCACTACTTGACTTTGCTTCTGGTAACATTGACTTAGGAATATCTAATTCAGCTAATAACTCATCATCCCACTCTAAGTCGTGAATGTTAAAGATCATTGTTCTAGAAGCGTTTGTATAGTCTGTAACGTGAACATTTCCTCCTGTTAACTTCCAGATTAACCAAGTATCAATAGTACCAAATCGCAACTTTCCTTCTTCTGCTCTTTCTCTAGCACCTTCTACATTATCCAAAATCCATTTAATCTTTGTTCCAGAGAAATATGCATCAACTATTAATCCTGTTTTTTCTTGGATAGTATCTGCTAATCCTTTGTCTGTTAGATCATCACAAATGCTTGCAGTTCTTCTATCCTGCCAAACAATTGCATTATGGATTGGCTTTCCTGTTTCTGCGTCCCAAACTACTGTAGTTTCACGCTGATTAGTAATACCAATACCTTCAATTTGATCAGCTGTAATGTCAGCTTTTCCTAATGCATCTGCGATTACACCAATTGTTGTACCCCAAATTTCGCTAGCATCATGTTCTACCCAACCTGGTTTCGGATAATGCTGCTTAAATTCTTTCTGTGCTACACTAACCTCTTTACCATCTTGGTCAAAAAGAATCGCTCTTGAACTAGTTGTGCCTTGGTCAATAGATAAAATATACTTCTCCACGTTTTAGCCCCCTTGTTAGTTTATGAATCTTTAACATAACTTGAACTAGAATGTGCTTCTTAAGATATATTCTCCATTATTATCGTAACTATACCCTTAAATTTAAATTATTATATAGATATTTTACTTTAATTATGAATTAAATCTGCTTCAAGTATAAGATTAAGTAAAGCTCTATAAACTATAACAAGTAACATAACTCAAAAGTTATAAAGTCAACTTACAGGGCAGATAATACATATCCACCAATAATACCGCCAATAATAGCGAAAGTTAATGATGGAATAGATTTCCCAAGGTCATTTCCTTCAACAATACCAAAGGCCATAATACCAATACCTGCAGCCCATGCCATATCAACCCAAGGTGCTCCTTGACCCTGTACAACTAATCCTGCACCGTGGTTAGCTAACCAACTTGTTCCAACTACAAGACCACCAGCAGCGATTCCACCAAACATGCCACCTTCTTCTGCTCCTTGACCCCAAATCATTAAGATTAAAAACGGGAATAACATTCCTCCAAACATAGTTGTTACAATTCCTTCTACACCCATTTAATACACCTCCAAAGTATTATTAAAAAACTAATTACCTAAGTTCTAACTAATTATTAACCTTAAATTTTCCTACTCCAAATTATTCATGTTCTGCAATTACATCTGTTACAACTGCTGCAAAAATTCCACCTAATACTGCTCCAACAGCCATCCATAATAATGTTGGTAATGCTGGTCCAATCGGCTTGCCGCTGAATACACCATTCATTGTTCCTGCTACACCGATTGCTACTGCCATGTCAACTGCTACTGCACCGTCTGGCAAATGAAACGCTCCTACATAGTGGTTTAAAGCCCATGCTAAACCAACTACTAATGGACCTCCTAGCCAACCACCAGCAGTTCCAAATGATTCTGTGAAAAGACCCCAAATGCTAAATACAAACACTCCTGCAATTGCTCCACCAACTAATGTTCCTACATACTTCCTCATTTAATTCCCTCCCTATTTAAATTTGAATAAAGATTTTGTAGAATTTTAAGGTTTAAACCTCAAAATTCTAAGTGATAATTTATAAAATAAATAAAGAGTTTAGCCAATTGAGATATTCTTGCCCCAACTAGATAAACTCTTGTAAACTTATAAAGGATTATAATTTTAAGGTTATAGGTTATACCTTTATATTAAATAAAATATTTGATTTTTAATAGTGATAGCAAAACAAAACCCTCATTTAACTTTACAGACATAGTTAGACCACTTATGTGAGAAACTGAATTCCTCATCCTGTAAAAGTTAAATAAGGGTTCTCTATATTTTACCCCATTAATAACTTTTTATGAATTATTAGTTTATGTTATTTTTCCTTCAACTTCACTGCAACAATTAAATTATAACAACCACCTCGACAAAATTCAAGCCTTTTTCCTAATCTTTTTTGAAAAAAATCTCATCCTCTAAAGATTGTTAAATCATTTACACCTCTTAAGTTTGGCAAACTCTACAATCAGCCTCTAATCTAATCTAATATTCTAATACAAACCCAGATATTGATAACAAATTAACTATATTTTTGCTTGATTAATCATTCTATAATCTCAACTTTTCGCCTTCCAACTCCTTGAATGGCTTTTTTTATTTCACTAAAGTTAACCTCTTTTAAATGCAAAATCATTTTTTTACTGATATCTTCCAGGTAATGAGCATCAGAATTACTTAGTAAAGAATATTCTTTTAACTGCTTAAATTTATCCTCGGCTTTTTCTTTTGCTATATTTGTAGATATTTCTACTCCTATAATATCTAATTCAGGATTAATAAACCCCAAATTAGATATTAAGCTATAATTAGTCTTATCTACATGAGCAGGAATCACTATCCCTTCTAAATCAGTTACAGCAGTTACCACTCCTTGAACACTCAAATTAGTAGCTCTTAATAATAACTTTTCTTCTTTTTCAACATACTGATCCTTTAAATCAGTTATTATCTGCGGGCCAAAGACATCTTCGTCATTAGTCGTTTCTGGCAAAGCTTCATCTACTATCTTCTGCCATTCTAAAACTTTATCTACTGTAGGGAATAAACATAGCAGGTGAACTTCTTCTTTAGTTTCAACTTCCATACCTGGAATCACAGTCAAATTAGTATCAGCTGCTAATTCAACTGCTACTGCTACATTCTTAGCAGAATTATGATCAGTAATAGCAATGATATCCAATCCCAGCTTTAAAGCCTGCTCAATTATATTTTGCGGAGTCATCAACAAATCCCCGCAGGGGGACAAAACAGTATGCAGATGAAAATCGGCATAATATTTCTGCATATTATTCAATTCCTAATTGATATAATTTACCTGCTAGTTGATAACTAGACTGTGTACTTTTAAATAAATTAATTCCTTTATCTTCAGCTTTAGCAATAGTATCATCATCTATAGTTAATCCTTCAGCTACTACTACACCTGCCACTTCAGTTAATAAAGAAATTGCAGCTACATTTTGATGCCCTTGAATAGTAATCCATAAATCACCGGCATCTGCTTGACTCATTACATTACTTAATAAATCTCCTACATAACCTCCTGTTACTTCAATTTCTAAATCCCCTTCAACTATAATTTCTAAATCTAATTCTTCAATCACTTCTTTAATTGTCATTATTATTTTCCTCCTTTTGAATAATTGGTGGTAAAGAATGTGCTAAAGAAGACATCTCATCTGTTAATTCAGCTAACTGCTGTCGTAAAATAAAGATACAATCGCTCCGCTTAGCTAAGCCATTAATTATATCTTCTGCTAAAGTTCTACAATCTGGGGCTCCACAGGCAGCACAATCTAAACCTGGCAGCTCATCAATCTCTTGTTCTAGTTCAGTCAACTTAGCCATAGCTGAGGCAAAATCATCATCTAAAGGCGCTACTGTATTAGGAGTGAATTCTTGGTCTAACTCATATTCATATTTAGAAAGGTCCTGCTCAATAAACTTATCCTGCTGCTTAATTAAATTTTCAATATTGAATTGAGCCAAAAATGGATTTTTTACATTAAGCACTCCACCTACACAACCAGGTTCACATGATACTAATTCAAAGTACTTTATTTCAGGAAGATCTCCTCGGTCTAACTCATCTAAAATAGAAATTACATTATGCATTCCTGCCACAGAAACTGTATTCTCTTTATTTAATAAATCCGCCTCACCACCTCGTTTCCCCCAACTAATCCCTAAATAAGGTGCTTCATAATCAGATTTATCTACGTTTTCGTCCATAGCTTTAACCTTTTTCAATAATTTGCGATAAATCTTATTTACTGCTATAGCACCATCCAAATAGCTTTTTTTCATCCCTAAAGGATTTTTAACTGTGGACATTTTTGCCGGGCAAGGCGTAATAAAGAATACCCCTACATCTTCTTGATTAATATTCTCTTCCTCAATAGCTCTTTTTTTAGCTCTCTGCGCTACTAATTCCACTGGAGATTTAAAAGGAAGTAAATAATCAATTAATTCTGGATATAATAGCTTAACTAAACGTACTATAGTCGGGCAGGACGAAGATAAAATTGGCCCTTGATTATCTTCTAAATACTGGGCTGTTTTTTGAGTTAAAGCTTCAGCTCCTAAAGCTGCATCCCAAACCTCTTCAAATCCTAGCTCTTTAAATGCAATTACTACTTTTACAGGATCAATATTTTTAGTGAATTGACCATAAAAACTAGGTGCTACAATAACTATCGGATGCTCATATTCGTCAATAGTAGCTAAATCATCAGTAGCTACTTCTTTAGCATGATGCTGACAGCTTCTAACACATTCACCACAATCAATACATTTTTTATCTTTAATAACTGCTTGTCCCTGATGAACTCTAATAGCATCAGTAGGGCAGTTTTTAACACAATTAGTACAACCTTCACATTTATCTTCATTTAATAGTACAGAATGTAAATCGCTCATTAAAATCACCACTTTATTTGAGATGAATTGAAACTACAATAGTTGTTCCAGCTCCTAGCTCACTTTCTACTTCTATATCATCTGCATAATTTTTAATATTATATAATCCCATACCTGCACCAAATCCCATTTCTCTAACAGATTCACTTGCAGTAGAATAGCCAGGCTCAAAAGCTTGCTCTACATCTTCTATACCTGGACCACAGTCACTAGCAATAATATCTATTTCTTCAGGACTAATTTCTGCTTTTAGCTTTCCTCCTTCAGAGTGAATAATTATATTCATTTCTAATTCATAAGTAACAATAGCTATCTTCCTAATTATTTTAGAAGAAATACCTAATTTGCGTAATAAATCTTTTAATTTACTTGAAGTTTCTCCACCGCTGCTAAAATCTCCAGCTTCAACTTCTGCGTTTAATATTTCTTTACCTTCATTAACAGCCAACTTAAACCCCTCCAAATTCTCTATTGTTTATTCTATTTCATCTAATTTCTCTGCTCCCAAACCTTCTGCATATAAGATGCCACAAGCTTCATACAGCGGTTTATCAGTTGTTAATAAGTTTATCTTTTTTTCTTTAGCTAACTCAATAGTTTTTTGAGGCGGTTTTTTCCCTCTTACAAAAACAATTAATTCTAAATCAATCATTTCTGCAGTTCTAACTACTTGCGGGTTAGTCAAACCTGTTAACAACAGCGTCTTTTCTTTAGAAAAAGCCAGCACATCACTCATTAAATCTGCACCACAAGCTGTTAAAATTTTTAAATCAGATTTATTGCTTTGACAAATAACTTCAGCAGCTAATAATTCTTGTACATCAGATAAATTCATTATAATCCCCCTATTATATTGTATGTAATAATATAAAAAGCTGTCAGGGATTGGATTTATCAGACCAACCCCTTAATTATAAATATAATTTTAAATTATTAGTTCTAATTAATGATTAATATATACAGAAAAGCCGACATTTTCAAGTTTTTTCCCTAATTCTTCAGCAGCTTCTTTAGTTTTAAATGCCCCTACTTGCACTCGATAAGGATTTTTAGTTGTAATATATGCTGTAAAGCCCTTACTTTGCAATTCCTCTACTACACTTTGTGCATTAGACTGTTTACTAAAAGCTCCTACTTGGACTGCATATAGTTCTGAACTTGACTGCGGCTTTATGGTTTCTTCTTCCTGCTGTTCTTGCTCAGTAGATGTAGATGATGTTGTAGTTTCTGCTTCTCCATCCCTTTGTTTTGATTTTTTATCATTCTCTTGTGGATCAATTCGTTCTTCTTTAACTGTTTGATTATTAGCTACTGAATGAATTTCTTCTTCAGGAGCAGTTACATAATCCAAAAACCAGCTACTAATGAAATAACCAAACACACTAGCAATCACAGCCATAAAACCCAACATAAACAATAATGACGTTCCTGATTTTAAATTTTTATTATTCATAATATTGAAATCTTCTTAGCTTAACTTGAGAAGATTTCTGCCCTCCCCCCTATAACTTAATTATCTTATTCTAGTATGATATTATGCAAGAGAATAATCGTTTATTAATATTGATTAAATTATTTTGCAGGGCACATTAATTATTAGTTCTAGATAAATTAACTAAGACCTTCCTTCTAAAACCATTCTTTGAGGCACTCAAATTGTTAACTCCCAAGTAATATTTTCCTATTTAGCAATTGCTACGTTATAAACTACAATATAATTAATACCTACTAACTTATTTAACCCATCGCCCCCTTATTTGTGCTACAGTGTATAAAGAACCTCCAATTAAAATTAAATCTTCAGTAACAGCATTATTTAAACTGTTATCTACTGCCAATTCTAAATCTTCTTCTACTATAACATCTAACTGATCATACTTTTTCACATATTTTTGTAATTTATCAACTTTTGCCGCTCGAGGATTATTATTTTTACTAAGTACTATTTTATCTGCTAAAGGAGCTAATTGCTCTAAAATTCCTTGATAATCTTTATCTTCCAAAATACTTAATATAATAATTAAATTGTTGTACTCCAATTTAGATAATTCCCTATTTAAGCTTTTAGCACCGGCGTGATTATGAGCACCATCTAAAATAACCGTAGGATTAGCAGCCACAACTTCTAATCTCCCGGGCCAATTAACTTTTAATAAACCTTCTTTAATTTGATTTTTAACAACAGGGTAGTCATCTTGCAGTTGCTCTACTACTGCTACCGCCACAGCAGTATTCACTATTTGATATTCTCCTAACAAGGGCAATTTTAATCCTTCATACTTCTCTTGGGCTCCCCTAATACTAAATTGCTGAGCAGCTAAGTCAAATCCATCTCTTTCCCATTTAAAGCACTGATTAACATTAATCAACTCTGCTTGTTGTGTGTGGGCTATAGTAGCTATTTCTTCAACAACCTCAGGCTTAACAGCAGCAGTTACTACTGGTTGATCTTTTTTTACTATTCCTGCTTTTTCTCTAGTTATTTCTTCTAAGGTTTCTCCTAAATACTCAGTATGGTCTAAACTTACATTAGTTATAACAGATATTAAACTCTGCCCTATATTAGTAGCATCTAGTTTGCCTCCCATTCCTACCTCTAAAATTGCTAAATCAACCTTTTCTTGAGCAAAATATAAAATAGCAACAGCAGTTACAACCTCAAAAAAAGAAGGATGCTCTAATCTTTTTGCAACCTTCTCAACTGCCCTTTGAACTTCTTGAACTACTTCAGCTAAACGTTGAGCACTAATATAATTATCATTGATTCTAATTCGCTCATTAAATTCAACAATCTCTGGTGAGTTATAAGTACCTACTTTATAACCAGCTTCTTTATAAATAGCAGTTAAAATTGCCGAAGTAGACCCTTTACCATTAGTACCGGCAATGTGAATAATCTTTAAATCTTGTTCTGGATTACCTAAATAATCTAATAACAAATTCATCCTTTCTAACCCAGGCTTAATACCGAACTTATCTAATTGCTGTAAATATTCCAACTCTTCCATTTTAATCCCTCACTTAAACTTATTCCTCTTCCTCCATCCGTTCCTGCACATATTCAATAATCGGTTCATCTTCTAAATACAATTCTTCTAAAACCCCAAAACCAGAATCTACCCTCACTATAACATAACTAGCTATATCTTGAGTCCGAGTTCGATTAACCTCTTGATAGTATTTTTCCGCTAATTTTGCTACACTTTCTTCTAAATAATAACGGTCAAAAGGTAATTCTAAATATACCTTCCCATCTTTACTATTAATATAATTAACTTGGGCTTTTAAATAATCTTGGTTTTCTTGGGGGTCCAAAGTGATTTTATAAATATCAGCAAAACCTCTATCGTCTTCTTTTAAACAAGCATATACTTTCTGCCCACGTTTTAAATTTAAATTTTCATTAAGAGGAGCATAATTTCTTTTGAAATTTAAAGAAACATAGCGCCCTCTAAAAGCATCATAAGGGTCAACAGGAGCCGTCTCAAATTTAAAAGGTTTCCCTTGTTCTAAAGCCAGCTCTCGTTTAGCAATCATTACAGCAGGAACAGCTAGCTGAATAATCGCCAGTAGAACAAATAAATAAATTATTATTTTATTATTTTGCATAACTATCACTCCTTTAACTGACGATTAATAAGAATATTACTAACTAAAAAACCAATCCCTACTAATACAAACACTATCCCCCGCCAGACAAAACTAATATCTAATAAGAAAAACCTTCCCAAAATCTGTAGAGCAATCATGACTATTCCTGCATTAGCTAATTTCATCATTTCTTTTTCTAATCCTTTAAATAAAACACCCAATCCAATTAACAATAAATAAGCATTATAAAGGAGTAGCGTAATAAAATAAACCTTGGACAATAAAACCCCTATTAATAAAACTACAGGAGCAATGCCTAAAACTATTTTGTTTTTGTCTTGCTGTTCCCAACTCTGCCATAATAAATAACCATTAACACCTAATAATACTACAGCTATCAAATATACAATAAAATTTCCAGTTAATAAATCTGCTGGCTCAAAACTATTCAGATTAGTCAAAGAACCTACTAGATAAATAACAATATAAGTACCTACTAATCCTAAACCTTGAAAAACCTTGGTTTTTAAATTTAATTTCTGCCCTAATAAATATAAAACAACAAAATAACTAAGGTAAATCAAATGCCATAAAACTGATGAATCATGATATAAATCTAGCGTTGTAAAAAGAACTACTAACACAGAAAAGCTTAAACCCCAGGATAATACTGTTACTTTTCTAGAATTTTTATTCTGCAGCAGCTCTTTAATATAATAAGGAACAATTAAACCTACTAACAACCACAGCAGTAAACTAAATGAGCTATCAGTAATTAATCCCCACCAACTAACTCCTGCTAAATAAAGCAGTGCTGGAATAGTAGTATCTACTAAATAAACTAAAGGCACACTTAATAACATCCACACTAATAAAAAATTATTAAGATCCGAGGGCAAGTTATAAGTTTGACCAATTAAAGCAATTGCTGCGCCAACTATAAAAGTTAAAAAAGTAGCACTCCCCTCACGCCAAGAAGTAGACTCTGCTTTATTGAATAATACCCACCCTACTAAAGATTGCGCTCCTATTAAACCGGAAAATATAATTAATGTCCTGGTTAACCGAGTTAACTCTGCCCAATTATGAGCAAATAATAAAATAATCCCACTTCCAATTAATATAGCTCCTAAAATACTAAAAATTAATAATAAATTTTTCCTTTTTTCCTCTGGACTAATCAAACCATAATATTCTTTAATGTTTTGAGCAGTTTTTTTAGAGATTACTCCTTCATCAACTAATTTAGGCAATTCATCATAAAGCCAAGGTAATTTTTTATTATCCACAATAACACCTCCTACAATCCAATCTAAACTTTGAATAATTCATAATTTAATCTTCACCTATTAAATAATATCTTTCTACTAAGTTATCTAATCTCCTGTTTTTATCTTTCCCTTTCTAGACTTTAATACAGGTTAATTTGAAAATTATAGTTAGATAAGAAACAGCCCTCTAATTAGAGGGCTGTTTTTTAAATAATCTAATACTATTCTTTTAACTCAGCTAGCTTCTCTTCTAACTGTTCTTTTTTGTTCTGATATTCTTCTTTTTTCTGTCGTTCTTCTTCTACTAGGTGTTCAGGAGCATTATTCACAAATCCTTCATTAGCTAACTTTCCTTTAGCCCGTTTAATTTCATATTCCATTTCTTCAATTTCATCTTCTAAGCGAGTTATTTCTTTATCCATATCTACTAAATCCGCTAAAGGTAAAATAACTTTAACTTCTTTTGTAATTGCTGTAGAGGCTTTATTAGGCTCGGATGCAAGTTCGGCACTAATTGTTAGCTCTTCTACCGTAGCTAAATCAGCAATATAATCTTTCCCTTCTTCTAAAATCTCTAATTTTGCTGCTGCATCAGAAGTTAAAATAGCTGTGATATCTTTTCCAGGATTAACTTTCATTTCATTTCTAATATTCCGAATACTTCTGATAATATCCATTACAAGCTCCATTTTATCTTCTGCCTGGTCATTAATTGAGATACTATCAGCTTCAGGCCATTGAGCAACCATTAAACTATCTTCTACACCTGATAGGTGATCCCAAATTTCTTCTGTAATAAATGGCATTACTGGATGTAATAATTTCAAAATATTATTCAAAGTATACCACACTACATATTGCGCTGTTTGATAAGCAGCTTGATCTTCTTCTTGATATAAGCGCGGCTTAATTAATTCAATATACCAATCACAGAATTCATTCCACACAAAATCATATAAGCTCTGAGAAACTTGTCCAAATTGATAATCCTCTAATAATTCAGTAACCTCTTTAATCTTTTTATTTAATCTACTTAGCATCCATTGATCAGCTAAAGTATATTCTAAACTGCTAAAATCAATTGCTGTCACATCAAAATCTTCTAAATTCATTAGTACAAAACGAGAAGCATTCCATAATTTATTAGCAAAATTACGGCTGGCTTCTACCCGCTCTTCACGATATCTAATATCATTACCTGGGGTATTACCTGTAATTAAAGTGAATCTCAATGTATCCGCCCCAAATTGATCAATTACTTCAATTGGGTCAACACCATTTCCTAATGATTTACTCATTTTCCGACCTTGAGAATCACGAACTAATCCATGAATATAAATATCTTCAAAAGGCTCTTCATCAGTAAATTCCAAACCCATAAAAATCATCCTTGCCACCCAAAAGAAAATTATATCGCGGCCAGTAACTAATACATCTGTAGGATAGAAAAAGTCTAATTCCTCAGTATCAGCGGGCCAACCTAAAGTTGAAAACGGCCATAGCCCTGAACTAAACCACGTATCTAAAACATCCCGATCTTGTTCTAAATTAGTACTACCACAAGCTGGACATTCTACTGCATCTTCAGTCTGCACAATAACTTCTCCACAATCTTGACAATACCAAACTGGAATTTGATGTCCCCACCATAGCTGACGGGAAATACACCAATCACGAATATTTTCCATCCAATTAAAATAAACTTTATCAAAACGGTCAGGAATAAAATTAATATCTTTATTTTTAACTGCTTCAATTGCAGGTTCTGCTAAATCATCCATTGCTACAAACCACTGTTTAGAAACTAAAGGCTCTACTACTGTATCACAACGATAACATTGACCAACTGAATGGTCATGTTCCTCAATCTTTTCAATTAATCCTGCAGATTTTAAATCATCAACTAATTGTCTCCGGCATTCATAACGATCCATAGCTTCATATTTGCCAGCTTCTGCAGTCATATGAGCATCATCATCAATTACCTTAATAATTTCTAAATCATTTCTTTCACCCATTTCAAAGTCATTAGGATCATGAGCAGGAGTAACTTTTACCATTCCTGTCCCAAACTCAGAATCTACATATTCGTCAGCAATAATATCAATTTCTCGATTGACAATTGGAACTACTACTTGTTCTCCAATTAAATCTTGATAACGCTCATCATCAGGGCTTACTGCTATAGCAGTATCTCCTAACATTGTCTCCGGACGTGTTGTAGCAACTACAATATAATCATCCTTATCTTTATAATTATAACGAATATGATACAACTTCCCTGCTTTATCTTCATGCTCAACTTCAATATCTGATAAAGTAGTTTTACAATCGGGACACCAATTAATAATATAGTCTCCTTGGTAAATCAGCTCTTTATCATACAATTGAACAAAGGCTTCTCGAACAGCTTTGTTTAAATCTTCATCCATAGTAAAGCTTTCCCGCTCCCAATCACAAGAAACTCCTAATTTCCTCAACTGATTGGTAATTTGATTCCCATACTCTTCTTTCCACTCCCAAGCTCGATCTAAAAACCCATCTCGTCCTACATCTTCTTTTGTTACTCCTTCTTCTTCTCTCATTTTATTAACTACTTTAACTTCTGTAGCAATACTAGCATGGTCTGTACCAGGCAGCCACAAGGCTTGATAACCCTGCATTCTTTTCCAACGAGTTAAAATATCTTGAAAAGTCATAGTTAAAGCATGACCAATATGTAATTGCCCTGTTACATTAGGCGGCGGCATCATAATTGTAAAAGATTCTTTATCTTGGTCCACTTCAGGATGAAAATAATCTTGTTCTTCCCAATAATCATACCATTTTTCTTCCACTTGCTCTGGATCATAAGTTGTTGATAAATTTTCTTGACTCATTTTTTTCCTCCTCAGTTTATAAATATAACAACACAACTGTTCCCTCCGTGTCGTCCTAGTCGCTGTACTTCTTTTAATTATCCCTCCGAGTTTTCAAACTGCCGAAAACTCTCCGTGTCGTCCTAATATATAACTATATCGCTAATCACAGCAGGCAAGCTGCATACCATACATTTTGTATGGTGCGGTGGTTCTGCGCAATCTATATGCTATTAATTTTGCTAATTGCCTACTTTCTACTGCTTAACAGCGCATACATTAATAAATCCTTGTATTCTCCTTTATAAAACATATATT
>JBNJFD010000036.1:0-13753 GCA_051746525.1 Bacillota bacterium
CGATCTAAATATTCTTGATTATTAACAGTCACTTTTAAAGGAATCATAGCTATATTGTATTCTGTTAAAATTTCTTCAGATAAATCTGCTGTACTATCAGTTACAATTGCAACTTCCATCGGCTTCCCCCTACTCTACAGAAATAATGTAATAATAAATAGGCTGCCCACCCTTATGAATTTCAATCTCAAAATCAGGATATTTTTCTTTTAATTTATTAATTAACTGTTCTTTATCTTCTGCTGCTGTATCTTGCCCCACATAAATTGTAATTAAAGAATCTAAATCTTCAACCATCTCGTCTATTAAATCTAAGGCTGCTTGATTGTAATCCTCACCAACAATTTTAATATTACCATCTATTAATCCTAAAACATCATCTTTATTAATTTCCATATCACTTATCTCAGTATCTCTAACTGCATAAGTTATTTCTCCAGTTTTAACAAACTCTAATTCTTCTTTCATATTATCACTTACTGCACCCAATTCCCCTTCAGGATTAAACATCATCATAGCTGCTATCCCCTGCGGAACTGTTTTAGTAGGTACAATCTCAATATTTTTTTCTGTTAAGTTTTTAAGCTGTTCAGCAGTCGAAATAACATTTTTGTTATTAGGCAAAATAATTATATCCGAGGCATTAATCTCTTCAATTCCCGTTAATAAATCTTGAGTACTAGGGTTCATTGACTGCCCACCTTTTAATACATACTGCACACCAATTTCACTAAATATATCCTGCAGACCATCTCCTACTGTAACTGCTAATACTGCTAACTGCTCACTATTATTCTCTTCTACTTGATTTTGTTCTTGTTCAATAGTTTCTTCCTCTTTATCTTGGGCATTAATTATCTCATTATGCTGTTCGGACATATTATCTATTTTAATATTACTTAACTCTCCATACTTAATACCAAATTCTAAAGCTTGACCGGGATTATCAGTATGAAGATGAATTTTTAATAAGTCCTCATATTTAACTACTACTATAGAATCCCCTAAAGAAGCAATCTCTTCTCTAAATTCATCAACTCCAATTTGAGTTCCTTTAATAATAAATTCTGTACAATAACCAAACTCTTCTTCTGATTCGTCCGTTTTTCTATGACCTAGGGCAAAAGAACCGGCAAAAATATCTTCAAATTCTTCCTCTTCTGCTGTCATTCCTTCTAATAATCCCATTAAAAAAATCTGATACCCTTTACCACCAGCATCCACTACTCCAGCTTCATCTAACACCTCTAATAACTGCGGTGTTTTAGCTACACTTTCTTGAGCTTGTTTAACAATCCGATACATAAATTCAGTCAAATCAGATAAATCAGATAACTCTTGGGCCTTTTCTGCCACTTCACGAGCCACAGTTAAAATAGTTCCTTCTACCGGCTTCATCACTGCTTGATAAGCAATTTCTGATGCTTGTTCTAAACCTTGGGCCAAATTTTCAACTGTAATCACATCACAATCTTCCAGTCCATTAGCCAATCCTTTTAACAACTGCGATAAAATAACTCCTGAATTTCCTCTAGCTCCCATTAAAGCCCCCATAGCTAATTTATCTGCTAACTGTCCTACTGAAGTAGCAGCGGTCCCCTTGATCTCTTCTACTGCATTAGATAAGGTTAGATACATATTAGAACCTGTATCTCCATCAGGAACTGGATAAACATTTAAATCATTAATTTGACTTTCTGCTTCTTGCAAATTTTTAGTTGCTACAATTAGCATCTGTTTAAACTCAGCTGCATTTAATTGCTTTATTTCTTGACCAGATTGATCAATCAACATTATCCACCCTCACTCCTTGAATATTAATATTTACTTCTACTACATTTATTCCAGCTATATCTTCTAAAGTATAGCGTACTCGATTCTTAACATTGCTGGCAACCTCTGATATTTTAGTTCCGTATTCTACTATAATATATAAATCTACAATAATCCCATCTTCAACTTTCTGAACTTCAACACCTTTATTTAAATTATCTCTACCCAATAATCTTGCTATTCCATCTTGAATCCCTTGACTAGCCATGCCCACTAATCCATAACATTCTATTGCAGCTAACCCAGCTATAATTGAAATAACTTCTTCTGAAATATTGACAACCCCTAAATCATTATCTAAATTTTGCTTTGTGCTCATGACAGATTCCTCCTCTAAATTATTTATTAGTACTCCGTTTATTTAAGGCCTCTAAAAAATCATCGACATCAATACCATTAGCCCTAGCAATTGTTTCCACATCTTCAAAAACAGCACCAAAGCAACTTGAGCATCCTAAGTTAAAATCTACTAAAATTTTAGTGGCTTGAGGATTGTTCTTTAAAACATCCAACATAATAGTTTCTTTAGTAACTTTCATATTTTTCCTCCTATTTTATCCTCTTACTTTCAATATTATTCAATATAACTACTTAAATTCCTCCTTTAGCCATTAAAATAGTAATTTCCCCTTGCTAGAAGGATACTTTTTGTGTTACAATGATTAGGTGCGACAAATGAATATAACCTTGTTATTCAGTCAAGGAGGTGGAAACATATGGCAAAAAAGTGTGAGATTTGTGGTAAAGGATCAAATAAAGTTAATTCCGTTAATCGCCGAGGTAAAGCTAAAAAGAAAGGCGGCGTTGGCCGTAATGTAACTGGGCGCTCTAAAAGAAAACAAAAACCTAATTTGCAAAAAGTTAGAGCAGTTGTTGATGGTTCTAAAAAAAGAATTCACGTTTGTACTTCCTGTCTTAAAGCAGGTAAAGTTGATAGAGCTTATTAAATTAAATACCTTTAAAAACAGCAGCAAGGACAGGAGTTGTCCTTGCCGTTTTGTTTTTTGTAACTTATTTTCTTCACTGCTCTTCACTGTTTCACTCTTCACTGTTTCACTCTTCACTCTTCACTCTTTACTCTTCACTCTTTACTCTTCACTCTTCACTCTTTACTCGTCACTGTTTCACTATTCCCCAAACTCCTGTTCTAATTCTGTTAATGAAACGTCACGTTTAGCCAAGCCTGCTTCCTTAGCTTCCTTTGCTACTGCTAATGCTACTTTATTAGCCACCTGACGGTTAAATGAAGCGGGGATAATATAATCCTCTGCCAACTCTGTATCAGCAATTAAATCTGCTACTGCATAAGCAGCTGTAGTTTTCATTTTATCTGTTATCTTTCTAGCTCGTACTTTTAATGCCCCTTTAAAAATACCAGGAAAAGCAAGTAAATTATTAACCTGATTAGGGTAATCCGACCTTCCTGTAGCTACTACCTTAGCTCCACCAGCTTTAGCATCTTCTGGTCTAATTTCAGGCACGGGATTAGCTAAAGCAAATATAATTGGATCATCAGCCATACTCTCCACCATTGCTGTAGATACTAAATCAGGCGCTGAAACTCCAATAAAGACATCCTGCCCAGCAATTATTTCTTCTAAATTACCCGTTTTTACTTCTTTATTTGTTTTTTCAGCCATTTCAGATTGAGCCCAATTTATTCCTTCTGTATCCGGCGTAATTGCTCCACATTTATCTACCAAAATAATATCCTTAACTCCTACCTCTAATAATAAATTAGCAATTGCTAAACCAGCTGCCCCCGCTCCATTAATTACAATCTTTAACTCTTCTAAATTTTTATCTACATACTTAGCAGCATTTATCAATCCAGCTAAAACAACAATTGCAGTTCCATGCTGGTCATCATGAAAAACAGGAATTTCCACTTCTTCTTTTAATCTATCCTCAATCTCTATACATCTTGGAGCAGAAATATCCTCTAAATTAATACCACCAAAAGTAGGTTCTAAAAGCTTCACTGTTTCTACTATTTCAGCAGGGTCTTTAGTATCTAAACAAATAGGAAAAGCATCAACCCCTGCAAATCTTTTGAACAATACAGCCTTCCCTTCCATAACCGGCAGAGAAGCTTCCGGGCCAATATCTCCTAATCCTAAAACAGCAGTTCCATCAGACACTACTGCTACTAAATTCCCCTTAGCAGTATAATCATATACCTTTTCTTCTTCCTTCTCAATTTCTCGACAAGGCTCAGCTACCCCCGGAGTATAAGCTAAAGTTAAATCTTTCTCATCTTCAACTTTAACTTTACTAGTCACCTCAATTTTTCCTTGATTGTCTTTGTGTAATTTTAATGCTTCTTCTTTCAAATTATTCATAATCAGCCTCCTAAATTCTAAATATTTATAATTAATTTATGTACTTAAACAGTTTTAAACTTAAGATTTCTTCAACTATAAGTATAAAACTTTCTTGCTAGAAAGTAAAGAAAAAAGTCGGCTAAAGCCGACTTTAATAAGCATAAATTTCAGCAGCATCAAAATATAAATCTATTTCCCGCTGGGCACTTTGTTTCGAATCTGAAGCATGAATTACATTACCATGCTGTAAATCAGCAGCTAAATCTCCTCTAATTGTTCCTGGGCTCGCTTCAATAGGATCCGTAGCTCCTGCCATATTACGAATAACAGCAATTGCTTTTTCTCCAGCAATCACCATAGCTACCACAGGCCCCTTGGCTAAATAGTTAACTATTCGAGCAAAAAACTCTTTACCCTGATGTTCTTGATAGTGTTCTTTAGCTAATTCCTCATCTATCCAGACCATTTTTAAAGCTTGAATTTTTAAACCTTTTTTTTCAAATCTAGTAATAATTTCACCGATATTATGATGTTCTACTCCATCCGGTTTAACTAAAACTAATGACTGTTCCATAGCTTCACCCCCATAAATCTTTGAGTTTATCCTTTAATTCTTCTTTCTTCTCTTCTAATTTATCTTTAGCTTCATCTTCTAGCTGTTCTTTCTTTTCTTCGCCCTTCTTTTCTTTGTCTTTTTTTTCTTCTTCTATTTTTTGTTCTGCTTTCTCTTTTAATTTGGCTTCTAATTCACTTTTATCCCATTTCAGATTAGGATTAGCAGTCGTTCCTTTTAAGTTGAAATTTAATTGTACCTGCTTGCTTCCTGGAGTATATAACAGCTCTTTATGTTTTAAATCTAGGTTCTGAGTTTGCTGTTCTGATAATAGATAATCAATTTTATAATTTAGTTTACCTCCTAAAGTAGCATAGCCATTAAGTTTAACTTGGTGGTCATTGTTTACTGTTTTAACTTTATTTAATACTAACTTCCCATCTTTTACAGCAAGCTTCCCTTTTAAATCTCCCAATTTTAATTCTGATTTGTCAAAAATATTAAAATGACTAGTTAATTGCGTATTCAACTTTTCCGATGCTAACTTCGTATCGTTAACCTTCAACTCACCCTGCAGCGTCATAGAATTTAATAACTCTTTTAACTCTAAACCTGTTCCTGAAAGATTAAAATCGAGATTAAATCCTCCATATAAGCTATTTTTAAATTGAGTAAAGTCACTTAACACCCGATTAATTTCTACTTTAGAAACTTTTAAATCACCATTATAGCGAGGCTTTTTAGCTTTTAAATCTACTTCTCCATTACCTGTGATTTCCCCTTGAGCTGTTTTTAAATTTAAATTTAGTATTTTAATCAAATCATTATAAGAATTGAATTTAGCAGTTATGTCTGCAGCCTCTAAACCATTATAGATTAATTTATCTATATCAATCATACCACTAATTAATATATCAGGAACTAATTTAGATAAATCTCCTGCTGCATCTTGCTTTACTTTTTCTTCTTTAGACTTTTGTTTATTATTAGACTTTTTAGCAGCTAAAATATTATCTAAATTAAGATAATTAGAACCTAAGTTTAATTCTATACTTCCCTCTTTAGAAGACCCAGCTCTAGCTGAGCTGTTTAATACAGCAGGCCAGTTATTCATTACTGCCGTAGCATAAAGATTTGACTTTTTATGTTGAATCTGCAGTTCTTCTAATTCTAACTGTTTATTATTCAAATTTAATTTAGCACTCACATCTTGATACGTATTATTTTGATAAGCTAACTGCTCTACTTGGGCATTGGCTACCATAGTTAACTGCGGTAAATAAGTAGTACTATCAACGCTCTTGCTTTTGTCTGCAGTGCCGTCCTTTTGATTCTGATTAGAATCTTTATTACTTAACTGCTGCTGCCACTCTTTAAAATCAATTTTTCCAGCCTGCAGATTAAGCTCTACTTTCCCAGGCAGATTCTGCTCTTTATTTAATAGAGCATCAATCATCTTTTTCCAAGAATCAATCTGAAGATCGGCAGTAAAATCACTGTTCACAATATTAGTCTGTACTTCATTAACCACAATCCGCTGCGGATTAATTTCTATTTCTCCTGTGCCTTTAGTTATATCAACAGGCACCTTTTCCCCACTAACAGCTACATCCTCAAAATTAACTACTCCTAGTAATTCTAGATTATCTAAATCATTTTTTATTCTCTCTAAATCAAATTGTCCTCTTAAGTTAGTATTCAAATTACCAGCTATTTTATAATTTGGTTTAAACGGCAAATTATTAAAAAATTCCTGCAGCATTAAATCTCCTGTAGCAGAAAAATCAATTTGGGACTGTGAACTTAATAAATTTAAATTCAAATTAGAATCTGCTGTTTGAGCTTTAAAATTTTTCAGTTCTAAACCTTCTTCTAAAAACTTTAGCTCAAAATCACTTTTCAAGTCCAAATCATTCAACTGTAAATCAAATTGCTGTGCTGTTAACAATTTTTCTCCCCAATTAAAGTCACACTGCTGCTCTAAAGAAATACTTAAGTCGTCAGTTAAAGCTTCTTCAAAACCTGAGCCTTGAAATTTAACTTCTTGTACTGCTAAATTTCCCTCAGTTATTAACTGTTTCTTGTTGCTGTTAATAGCTAATTTAGTAGCAGTATTAAAGCCAACTATTTTAATATCCTGCCCTTTAACTAAATTTTTATAATTAATTACTCCATTTTTTATTTTTAAACTATCTAAATCTAAATTAAAAAACTTATTTTCTTTTTCAGTTTTCTGAGATGTTGAAGAATTATTAGTTTTACCAGTATTAGTCTTTGCTTTTCTAGCCAATAAATAATTAGTAGTTCCATCTTCTTTTTTAATTAAATTAAACTGCGGATTATCTATTTTTATTTGTGCTGCTTTAATCTCCCGCTGGAACAAAGGCAATATTTCCACTGCAATTGTAAAAGAATCCACCCTAGCTAAATATTCTTCAGAAAAACCCTGCGGATTAGCAACTTCCAAATTACTAATTGCTACTCCTAATCTAGGCCACAACTGCAATTCTATATCAGAAATATTTACATCTCGACCGCTAGCTTGTTCTAAGTGAGGAATAACTAACTTCTGTAATCTTTGTCCATCAAAATAAGACTTTAAAAATAAAACCGCCCCACTTGCTATTACTAACATAATTATTAATGCATAAATAACTATCTTTTTAAAATTAAATCCTTTTTTCTCAACTTCAGTTTCCAAGCTAACCCCCCCTTTTTTCTCAATGACTTAATTAGTAACTTCTACTTATAATTAATATTTCCTTGTTAGATTCAATAAAAAATAGACTAGATGACTCTACAAAAAAGCTCAGGAACCTCAAAAATAATTTTTGAGGTTCCTACTATTCTCAACTCACAGTTGACAGCTAAATTACATATATTTAATTCCATCATGTATTTTTTCTAGAACACATTCAATTGGGATCTCATCTAAGAATCTTGAGCTCATCAAATCTTTAATTTCTCCAAACTTTTTCCGCTGTTTAGAATAAGTTAGAAACAGTCTATCACTAGCTCTTGTCATTGCCACATAAAACAATCGTCTTTCTTCTTCTATATCTTCTAACTCTCCACTAAGCATATTACGATAATGAGGGAATGTTTCTTCTTCAAGACCAATTACAAAAACTGCAGGGAATTCCAGCCCTTTAGCAGCATGAACAGTCATCATTTTAACTTGGTTATTTTCTTCTAAATCATCCTGGTCAGATAACAGACGTAAATCTCTTAAAAAATCTTCTAAACCACGCCCCTTATCTTTCTGATAATAATTTTTAGTTAACCTTAAGAATTCACCTAAATTATCTAAACGATTTTGGGCAGCCTCTGAATCATCTAATTCTAACATAGCCCAATAACCGCTCTTTTTTAAAATTCTATCCACCTGTTGTGGTAAAGATAGATTAGAATCAGCAATAGTAATAAACTCTTCTATTTCATCATGAAATCTTTTTAATTTAAGAGCAGTTTTGCGGCCAATACCATCTACTACAGCAGCATCTTTCATTACATCAAACAATCCTAAAGACTGTTCATCCTCACCAAAAGTAAGCAAATTGAACTCCGGGACATGCTCTTGAGCATGAGTAATTAACTTTTCTATTGTTTTAGCACCAATACCGCGCTTAGGAGTGCTGACAATTCTTTTCAAAGCAATAGTATCTTGAGGGTTAATCGCTACTTTTAAATAGCTAATTATATCCTTAATCTCTTTCCGATCATAGAAGCCTAATCCTCCTACAATATGGTAAGGAATTTGATTTCTAATAAATTCATCCTCTAATACCCGCGATTGATGATTAGAACGATATAAAATAGCAGCATCATTATAATTATAATCTCCAAATTTAACTATATTTTCTAACTCACGAACTATATATTGAGCTTCACTATATTCATCTTCTGCTTCACAGATTGTAACTGGCTCACCACTATTTCTAGCTGTCCAAGCCTCTTTCTCAAATTGACTATAATTGTTAGAAATAACAGCATTAGAAGCTTTAATAATATTTCCTTTACAGCGGTAGTTTTGTTCTAATTTAATTACTGTAGGATCACTAAAATCCTCACTAAAATTAAGGATATTTTCCATATCGGCTCCTCTAAATTTATAGATGCTTTGGTAATCATCCCCAACTACAAAAATATTATTATGTTTTTGGGCTAACATTCTAGCTAATTTATATTGAGCAGGCGAGGTGTCTTGATACTCGTCGATTAATACATATTCAAACCGCTCTTGATAATCCTCTAAAATATCTGTATTTTTTTCAAATAACTCAATAGTTTTACCCAGCAAATCATTAAAATCAAATGCATTGTTATCTTTTAAAGTTTCATTGTATTTTAGATAAACATCTGCAATGTTTTTATAAAAATCTCCTTCTGCGCTTTCATCTTGATAATAATCTAAAAACTCTGCTTTAGACCATAATTTTCGTTTGGCCTGATTAATCATCCCATATATTTTAGAAACTTCATATTTCTCTTTATCTAAATTAAAACTTAAAATTATATCTTCTACCAATGCTTCACTTTCACTGCGGTCATAAATTACAAAACTAGAATCATAATCTAATTCCTCTAAATGGCGACTTAAAATCCGAACACAAATTCCATGGAAGGTTCCCAGCCACAAATCATCAGGCAACTCTCCAATTAAATTTTCTACTTTCCTCTCCATATCTTCAGCAGCTTTATTAGTAAAAGTTAATGTTAAAATATTATAAGGACTAATCCCCTGTTCTATCAAATAAGCAACACGATAAGTTAAAGTTCGTGTTTTTCCGCTTCCTGCCCCTGCTAACACTAACACTGCACCTTCAGTAGTTTCAACTGCCTGCTGTTGTTTCTGATTTAGCATGTTTTCTAAATCCATAATTTTCCCCCTAGCTAATGATTAAAATCTATCCTAAAGCAGTTTATAATTATATATTAAATTTCACCTTTGCACAAGGTAAACAACTACTTGTTTTCTTTACAAAAAATATTAAAGGCTAATCTAGTTAGATTAGCCAACTTATACTTATATTTTCTTGTTTTTAAATTATTCAGTATCCTGTTATTTTTTTTATCTTTTTCTGTAGCAACTTAAACAGCTCCTTTTAAAATATATATTTTGTTTAACAACCATCTCACTTATTCACTAAAGCAATATTCTTTCTTTTCATCTTCATCTAAAAACCTTAATTCCGCCTTACTATTTAAAACTGTTATTACATTCATTTTTCTACCATCTAATTCACACACAAATATAACTCCTCGGTGCTCTCTAACCTCTCGCTTCCCTTTAGCAAAACCAATTAACCTACTTCTCTTTACTCCTTCTACTATATTGTGAATGGCTTTTTGCCGGCTAATTGCCTTTTGCCGCTGCTGATAACGCTTAATTGCGTGATCCGTAGCATAGATATAATAATTCACTCTCCTACTCCCCCTTCAAATGAAATTATTAATACATCTATATTCAGTTCTCATCTAAAATATTAATTTAACTATATTTGATATAATTTTAAATATAGCTTCTTTCATTAGTATTAATTCTAGATGATAAAAAAATTACCTGCAAAAAAATAAAAAATGACCCTACAAGGGCCAAAAAATTAAAAAATCAGCACAGCTGATTTCCAGGTATCTAGTGCTTTATAAAATGGTCGGAGCAGCAGGATTTGAACCTGCGACCCCCTGGTCCCAAACCAGGTGCTCTGCCAAACTGAGCCATGCTCCGCAGTAAAGTATTAAAATGGAGCGGGAAACCGGACTCGAACCGGCGACACCCAGCTTGGAAGGCTGGTGCTCTAGCCAACTGAGCTACTCCCGCACAAAACAAATACTAATTTGTAAGCGACAATATTAATTATATCGCTTCTGTTAATGCTTGTCAACTACTATTCCAAATTTCTAATTGGTGGAGATAACCGGGCTTGAACCGGTGACCTCTTGTCTGCCAGACAAGCGCTCTCCCAACTGAGCTATATCCCCTAGATTTAACTCTAAGTCATGAGCTGTAACTCATGAGCTACAAGTATATAATCCAAAGGCTAAACTACAAAACTATCACTAGCAAATAAATTAAATGGCGAGGACGACGAGATTTGAACTCGCGATCTCCGGCGTGACAGGCCGGCGTGTTGACCAACTACACCACGTCCCCTAGACATCTTTCTTTCAAGCGACATTTACTATATTAACAGATAGGGGCGTATCTGTCAAGATTTTTCTAAAAATAATTCCCCCTGACAAAAGTTAATCATAAACTGACCTACTTCTACTACAAAAGTCGAGCTACTAGCTACTAAAACTATAAATAACCATTCTGTGATAGTTAAAGTAGTGGTTTTAAATAGCTGTTGAAAAAAAGGTAGATACAAAACTAGATAATGCATTACAAAAGAAAAAATTACTGCTGAAATCAGATAAGCATTCTCTAACAAATTAATTCTAAAGATACTATACTTTTCTGAGCGACAACTAAATACAAAAAACAGTTGCGCCATTACTAGATTAGTAAAGGCCATGGTTCTTGCTACTAATAAATCAGAACTGTAATTTAGCCCAAATAGGAAAACAACTATAGTACTTAAGCCAATTAACAAACCTTGGCCCATGATTTTAAAATGCAGTCCCTGGGAAAAAATACTTTCTTGAGGTTTGCGAGGCGGCTGCTCCATAATATCATCATCAGGTGAATCCATCCCTAAAGCTAAAGCTGGTAACCCATCTGTCACTAAATTAACCCATAAAATTTGAATTGCAATTAACGGCAGCGGCAGACCTAATAATGAAGCAAATAGCATTGTTAATATTTCTCCTACATTACAGGATAATAAATAACGAATAAATTTTCGGATATTATTATAAATTCCCCGTCCTTCTTTAATCGCAGCTACAATAGTGGCAAAATTATCATCAGCTAAAATCAATGCTGCTGCTTCTTTAGTTACATCAGTTCCCTTTTGGCCCATGGCAATGCCAATATCAGCTTCTTTAATTGCAGGAGCATCATTAACCCCATCACCAGTCATAGCAACTATATGCTGCTTTGCTTGTAAGGCTTTAACTATTCTCAATTTATCTTCAGGAGCAACACGAGCAACTACTGAAATATTTTCTATTTCTTCTGCTAATTGTTGTGAGTTCCACTGCTGTAATTCTTTACCACTAACTACTTTATCTTGAGCATCTAACAAATTTAATTTTTTAGCTATTGCTACAGCAGTATCTTGATGATCACCAGTTATCATTTTAGTTTTAATCCCTGCTCTTTTACATTCTGCAATTGCTTTTTTAACTTCAGGACGGGGAGGATCAATAATCGCTGCTAACCCTACAACAATAATTCCCTGCTCATACTGTTCTAAATTCTGCTGATCAAACCCCAGTGGCAAACTCCTATATCCTAAAGCCAAAACCCTTAAAGCCTGGCTAGCAAACTTTTTATTTTGTTTTTTTAATTCAGCTTTTTTACTAACAGTTAGCTTTTTAACTTTACCACGCTGATAATAATGAGTTGCACGTTCTAATATTACTTCTGGTGCTCCTTTAATAAATAATTCAGCCTGCTGATTATCCCTTGCTATTAACGACATTCTTTTTCTAGTTGAACTAAACGGGATTTCTAAAAGCTGCTGATAGTCGCTTATTAATTCTGCTCTTTCTATACCCGCTTCTCGAGCTGCTAATAATAAGGCCCCCTCTGTAGGATCTCCAATTATTTTATTTTTTTCCTTTTGTCTTTTAATTGAATTCTTAAAAAAATCAAATTTATCATTTAATGTTTTCTTTTTAATTTTAGCATTATTACATAGAGCACCAATTTTTAATATTTTATGTAAAGAAGTTTCAGAAAAACCTTCGGCTTGAACATAATGAATTTGATCATTAACATAAATTTGTTCTACCACCATCTCATTAGTAGTTAAAGTCCCTGTCTTGTCAGAACAAACAATTGTAGCACAACCTAAAGTTTCTACTGCCGGTAGTTTTCTAACTATAGCATTAGATTTAATCAAACGCTGCACTCCCAGAGCTAACACCAAAGTAATAATTGCTGGTAATCCTTCCGGAATTGCTGCTACTGCTAAACTAACTCCTGATAAAAACATTCTATAAATCGATTCTCCTTTTAAAACACCTAAGCCCATAATTAATAAACAAGCTGCTAAACAAGACAAGACAATCCATTTACTTAAAGTCTTCAATCTCTTTTGTAGTGGAGTTAACTTTTTCTCTTCCTGCTTTAATAAATCTGCTATTTGTCCCATTTCAGTAGCTAATCCTGTTGCAGTCACAACTGCCTTCCCCCGCCCTTCCACTACTGTTGTTCCCAAATGAACCATATTAATTCTATCACCTACTGGGACTTCTCTAGACAAAGTTATATCTTTTTTAGCTACAGCAGTTGATTCTCCTGTTAAAGATGCTTCATTTACTTTTAAATTATTGCACTCTATCACCCTAGCATCAGCAGGTATCTTATCCCCTACTTCTAAAATTATTAAATCTCCTGGAACTAAATTTTGAGAATCAATTTCCTGTACTTCACCTTGACGTTTAACCCTTGATTGAGGAGCAGATAATTTTTTAAGTGCCTGCAGAGATTTTTCTGCCTTGAATTCTTGGATAAATCCCATCACTGCATTTAAAATTACAATTGCAAAAATAGCTGTAGCATCAGCTAATTCTCCTAAAAATCCTGACATAATAACCGCTGCTATTAAAACTAATACCATTAAATCCTTAAATTGGGCTAACCACAAATCTAAAACAGAAGCTTGTTTACCCTGAGGCAACTTATTAAACCCATAATTTTCTAATCGCTGTTTAACCTGCTGCTGACTCAAACCTTGAGATAAATCCACTCTTACTTTATTAAGCAACTCTACAATTGAATAATTATATAGTTTATCTTTTGCCAAAAAAACCCCTCCTCTAAAGAAATCCAAGCTTCAAATAATAATTTCAATTTATAATTATTATATTTTTATTCAGAAAAAGATTAAAAAATAACATATTTATTAAAAATATAATAAAGCTAATTTTT
>JBNJFD010000037.1:0-13738 GCA_051746525.1 Bacillota bacterium
AATGCTGGAGGCGGCGATAAGAGGGTAAGTGAAAGAATAATAAGAGCGCTGCCTACAGCTGATTATAAAATTGAGGGGGTTGATAAAATGAAAAAAGTGGAATGTATTATTAGGCCATCTAAATTAGAAGATTTAGTAGTAGAGGTAGAAAAGATTGGAATTAGCGGATTGAATATTACTCAAATTGCCGGTTATGGAAAACAAAAAGGAAAGCAGGAAATGTATCGCGGTGTGGAATACGAAGTTAAATTGAAAGAAAAACTTAAAGTAGAATTAGTTGTACAAAGTGAACAAGTGGACGAATTGATAAAAGTAATTACTGATTCATCTCAAACAGGAAATGTAGGGGATGGAAAGATATTCGTTTATTCTATTGATAAAGCTGTTAGAATTAGAACTGGAGAAGAAGGTAAGACCGTAGTTTAAACTCAAAATTAATAAGGGGGAGTTAGCAATGAGTATGACTAAAGCTGATGTACTAGAAAAAGCAGAGGAGTTAGAAGTTAAGTTTGTAAGATTACAGTTTACAGATATTTTGGGAATTACTAAGAATGTGGCAATTACAGTTGAACAGTTAGAGGAAGCATTAGAAAATGGGATTATGTTTGACGGTTCTTCAATTGATGGGTTCACAAGAATTCAAGAATCAGATATGTATTTAAAACCGGATTTAGATACGTTTATTACTTTTCCGTGGCGTCCCAAAACTGGTGGTAGAGTTGCTAGGTTGATTTGTGATGTTTATCTGCCTGATGGTGAGCCATTTAGCGGAGGTCCAAGAAATGTGCTGCAGGGTGTGTTAGAAGAAGCAGAAGAAATGGGTTATGAGATGTATGTCGGACCAGAACCGGAATTCTTCTTATTTGAAAAGAGTGAAGAGGGAGAAGCAACTACTATTACTCATGACGATGGTGGCTATTTTGACTTAGGACCAGTTGATTTAGGTCAAGATGCAAGAAGAGATATTATTTTAGCTTTAGATGAAATGGGTTTTGAAGTTGAAGCTTCACACCACGAAGTTGCTCCTGGGCAGCATGAGATTGATTTTAAATATGAGGATGCCTTATCAACAGCGGATAATATTGCTACTTTTAAATTTGTTGTTAAATCAATTGCTAATAAACATGGTTTACATGCTACTTTCATGCCCAAACCAATCTTTGGTGAAAATGGATCAGGAATGCACGTTCATCAGTCATTATTTAAAGACGGAGAGAATGCATTTTATGATGAAGATGAAGACTTAGGGTTAAGTCAAACTGCTAAATATTATATTGGTGGATTATTAAAGCATGCTAAAGCTATTGCAGCAATTACTAACCCAACTATCAACTCTTATAAAAGGTTAGTGCCTGGTTATGAAGCACCAGTTTATCAAGCTTGGTCTGCATCTAACCGAAGTGCATTAATCAGAATTCCAGCAGCTACAGGAGTAGGAACTAGATTAGAAATGAGAAATCCTGATCCTACAGCAAATCCTTATTTAGCGATTTCTGTAATGCTAAAAGCAGGATTGGATGGAATTAAGAATGAGATTGAAGCTCCAGCAGAAGTAGTAGAAAATATCTATGAAATGAGTGTAGCAAGAAAAGAAGAATTAGGTATTGAAAGTTTACCTGCTAATATTAATGAAGCTGTAAAAGAATTATTACAAGATAAAGTTATTCAAGATGCTTTAGGAGAACATGTTACTGAGCATTTTGTAACAGCTAAAGAAATTGAGTGGGATACTTATCGTACTCAAGTTCATGACTGGGAATTAGAACAGTATTTAAGTGTTTACTAAGTATATAAGTTAGAAAAAATAATTAATATAAGTTAAGAAAATTAAAGTTTTAGTAAATTGGCCCAGGGAATTATCTCCTTGGGCCAATTTTGTTTTAGAGGCATTTAGCTTTGATTTATCATTAATTCACTAAAGGATTTTGTCAGTAAAAGTAGAACTTTAAAATTAAGAAGGTAAAAGGAGGGCTAATTAATGAAGTTGATTCGAGCTATTGTACGTCCAGAAAAAGAAGGAGAAGTTTTGGAAGCATTAAATCAAGAAGGTTTTGAAGCTTATAGTAAATTAAGTATTAGAGGGAGGGGTAAACAAAAGGGAGTTAAAGTAGGAAATACTCATTATCAAGAATTAACTAAAACAATGTTATTGATTGTAGTTGAAGCAGATAGGAAAGATAAAGCAGTTGAAATAATAATTGATACTGCTAGGACTGAAACTGATACTTTGAAATCTAGTGGACTGCAGGTGAACATGAGTCAGCCTGGTCGTCCTGGGGACGGGAAAATTTTCATAAGTGATGTTGATGAAGCTTATACAATTAGTGATGGTTCTGGATTATAATTAGTTCTTGAATATTTATTCTTCCTTATGTATAATTATAAAAAAGGAGGAATTAACATGGAAAATTTATTAACAGTACAAGATTTAAATTTAGAAGAGATTAAGGGATTATTTACGTTGGCTACAGAACTTAAGTACAAAAAAAATGAGGGAATTGCACATAAATGTTTAGCAGGAAAAAGCTTAGGAATGATTTTTGCTAAATCATCTACTAGAACAAGAGTTTCTTTTGAAACTGGAATTTATCAATTAGGTGGCCAGGGGATATTTTTAAGTTCTAATGATATTCAATTAGGTAGGGGAGAAACTATTTCTGATACTGCTAAAGTATTGTCACGTTATTTAGATGGAATTATGATTAGAACTTTTGCTCAAAGTGATGTTGAGGAATTAGCTGCTGAAAGTTCTATTCCTGTAATTAATGGATTGACGGATTTATATCATCCTTGTCAAGCTTTAGCTGATTTATTTACTATTCAAGAACAAAAAGGCAGTTTAAAAGAAATTAAATTAGCTTATATTGGTGATGGGAATAATATGGCTCATTCTTTATTATTAGCTGCAGCAAAAGTAGGTATGGATATTGCTATAGCTAGCCCAGAAGATTATCAAGTTCAAGAAAATGTTGCTCTAGCAGCTCAAAATATAGCTTCTGAGAGCAATAGTGAAGTTGAGTTGTTAATTAGTCCTCAAGAAGCTGTAGAAGAGGCAGATGTAGTTTATACAGATGTATGGGCCAGTATGGGGGATGAAGATGAAGCAGAAGAAAGAAAGAAGATATTTAAAAGTTATCAAGTAGATCAAGATTTAATGAAACTAGCAGCAGAAGAAGCTATTTTCTTACACTGTTTACCGGCTCATCGTGGAGAAGAAGTAACTGCAGATGTAATTGATGGTTCGCAATCAGTTGTTTTCGACCAAGCTGAAAATCGCTTACATTTACAGAAAGCTATTATGGCAAAATTGATGCAAGAGGTGTAGAATAGTAAAACAAATAAATAGCTTTAAATTAAGAGCAGCTAATTAGCTGCTCTTAATTCATTTTTGATTTATTTTTGCTATATAATCTATTAATTTGATAAAAAGTAATAAAATACCATTGATGTTAAGGAAATAATTTGGTATATTTGAAATGTAGGTGTTAAATTAAATAGATTATAAAGGTATTAGACTATAAGTATAGAATTACATAACAAGTAAATACTAAAATTTATAAAAGGGGGCTTAAATTTGAAAAAGAAAAAAAGAATAGTTGTATTTATAATAATTATATTATTAACTGCAAGCAGTTTAATTAATGCAGCACATAGAACATTACAGCGGGGAATGCGCGGGAAAGAAGTTAGAGAATTACAAGAAAATCTAGTTATGTTAGGTGAACCTGTTATGATTGATGGTGTTTTTGGTTCATCTACTAAACAGACGATTATAAAATTTCAAAGAAAAGCTGGATTACCTGTTGATGGTGTTGTAGGAAAAGAAACTTGGGATGAGTTAAAAAAGAGTATTAGTTTTGATGAGTATACTGTTCGTAAAGGTGATACTTTATATGCTATAGCTCGAGATTTTGATATTCCAGTTAAAGTAATTCGAAATGCTAATGATTTAGATTCAGCAGTAATAAATGTTGGTCAAGAACTAATTATACCTAAGACAGGTATGGGTGGTGGATTAAATACGGATTTTTATAATATTATTTCCTATAATGTAAAAAGAGGAGATAATTTAGAAAAATTAGCTCAACGTTATCATACTACTGTAAATAGGATTAAAGCAGTGAATGATTTCAGCTCTAATCGGATTAAAGTTGGTCAAAAGATAAAAATACCTAAATTAATGTTAGATTTGTCAGGCAGTTCTCAAAATAGTAAGCAGGTTAGTAAAAGTGGCTTTAGATGGCCGGTTAAAGGCAAAATAAGTTCTAATTTTGGTTGGCGAGTACATCCTATTTTAGGTGAAAGGAAATTTCATGGGGGCATAGATATTGCTGTTCCTTCAGGAACAATTATTAGAGCTGTAAAAGCAGGAAAAGTATTAAGTAGTGGGTGGACTAAAGGATTTGGTAGAATTGTAACAATTGATCATGGCAATGGTGTAGTTACTTCTTATGCTCATAATTCAAAATTATTAGTTAAATCTGGACAACAGGTAAAACGGGGACAAGCAATTTGTCGTTCTGGTAATTCTGGTTTAAGTACAGGTCCTCATTTAGATTTTAGAGTTCTTGTTAATAATAAACCCGTTAACCCATTAGAATATTTGGAATAAAATTTTCGGAGAACAGTTAACTGTTCTCCTTATTTATTTTTTGACATAGTAGAGTGAACATAGTATTATATAACTACTTGCAAATCATTTGCAAGTAGTTATATAAATGTTTTTAAGGAGATGATAAAAATGATTAATAATAAATTTAAGTTAATAGTTGCTATGTTATTAGTTGTAGCAATTATAGGGGGATGTCAAAGTGCTACTCAAGAAAAAACAGAAAAGATTGTTTATACTAGTATTTACCCCTTATATGAAGCTGCTAATAAAATTAGCGGAGATAATTTAACAGTTAAATTAGTGATTCCTAATGGAGCAGAATTACATAGTTATCGACCAAGTCCTAAAAAAATAGCAAATTTGGAACAAGCTGATTTGTTTTTTTATAATGGTTTAGGGTTAGAACCTTGGGCAGATAAAGCAGTTTCTAATTTAGAACAAAGCAGTGTTAAAGCAGTAAACATTAGTCAACATGTAAATTTAATTAAATTTAATAAGAATAAAAATTTAGAAGAAGAACACAATCACCAAGAACAGGAAGAACATAGTGATTATGACCCGCATTTATGGTTAGATCCCTTAAATATGAAATTAATTGCTCAAAAGATGAAATCAGAATTTCAAAAGTTAGATTCTGCAAATAAAGATGTTTACCAAAAAAATTATCAAAGTTTTGTTCAGAAAATTGATAAATTAGATCAAAAATATCACAATACTTTAAAGAACAAAGAACAAGAATATATTTTAGTATCACATGCTGCGTTTGGTTATTTAGCTAATCGCTACAATTTCCAACAATTATCAGTAACGGGAGTTGCTCCGCATGAAGAACCTTCTCCTGGTGTGTTAGCTGAATTGACTAATAAAGCTAAAGAGCATAACTTAGATTATATTTTTATGGAAACTTTAGCTAATCCTAAGACAGTAGATATATTGGCTCAAGAAGCAGATTTGCAAGTGTTAAAGCTAAATCCTATAGCAGGTTTAACAAAGAAAGAAAATAAAGCTGGTGAAGATTATTTTAGTTTGATGGATCAAAATTTGGATAATTTGGAGAAAGCGTTGGTGAACTAAGATGGAGAAAATAATAGATGTTAAAAATATATCTTTTAGTTATGATCGGGAATTAATTTTAAAAGATATAGATTTAGAAGTTTTTGAAGGAGATTTTATAGCATTTATTGGTCCTAATGGATCAGGTAAAAGTACATTATTAAAGTTGATTTTGGGTTTCTTAGAGCCGGAAAAAGGAGAAATAAAGCTATTTGGACAACAGTTAGATGATTTTGATAATTGGACTAGAATCGGATATGTTTCTCAAGAAGTAAGAGATTTCAATCAAAGTTTTCCTGCTACAGTAAAAGAGATTATAGCTGCTAACCTATATCAACAAATGGGGTTTTTTAAATTGCTAACTAGCGATTTAGAGGAGAAAATAAATCAAACTTTAGAGCTAGTAGAAATGTTAGAATATAAGAATAAACAAATTGGCAATTTATCAGGTGGGGAGAAACAAAAAATATTTATTGCTCGTACCTTAGTAACAAACCCGTCAATTATTTTACTTGATGAACCCTTAGTAGGTGTAGATTCAGATTCACAACAGGAGTTTTATCAATTATTGGCTAATTTAAATAGTGAGCTAGAAATTACAATTATTATGATTTCTCATGATGTGCATGTGATTAGTGACCAGGCTAATAAAATAGCTTGTTTTGCTAATGATGAATTATTTCTTCATCAGGCAGATAATTTTTCTTGTAAAAGTTATTTATCTGGTTTGGCCGATAATCAAATGTGGGTTGACCGCCATCAGCATCAGGAAAGTGGTGAGAATGAATGCTAGAAATATTTAGTTATGGATTTATGCAGCGGGCTTTTATTGCTGGTAATATAATAGCTGTTATTGCAGCATTAATTGGTGTAGTATTAGTGTTGAAAAGATTAGCTTTGATTGGTCATACTCTATCTCATGTAGCTTTAGCAGGAGTAGCCTTAGGAATACTATTAGGAGTTTATCCAGTTTATATAGCATTGATTGTAGCTATAGTATCAGGATTAGGAATTGAAAAATTACGAAAGAAATATAGTGATTATGCCGAATTATCACTATCAATTGTATTAGCTACGGGATTAGGAATTGCAACTATTTTAATTAGCTTAAGTAATAGTAATTCTAGTATATTTAGCTATTTATTTGGTAGTATATCTTTAGTTAGTACTAAAGATTTGCTATTGATTGTTCCTTTAGGTTTAATTATTATTGCAATTATGATTACTTTATATTATGGATTTTTGTTTTTAACATTTAGTGATCAGGAGGCAAAGTTAGCAGGTATTCCTGTAACCGGGTTAAATGTATTGTTTATAGTTTTAGTGTCAATTACTATTTCATCAGCTATGAGAATTGTAGGTGGATTATTAATTTCATCATTAATTACTTTGCCAGTAGCTACTGCTCTGCAAGTAGCTAAAAGTTTTAAAGAAACTGTAATTTATAGTGTTATATTTAGTGTTTTAGCTGTTAATAGTGGGTTATTTATTTCTTTTTACCAAGATTTAGCTCCAGGAGGAACTATTATTTTGGCTAGTGTGGGATATTTATTAGTAACTTTGTTATTTAACTATTTGAAAAAATTAAAATTTGCGGCAGGTGACTAAGATGGATAATTTAGCAGAATGGAAAGAAAAACTTAGAGTAGAAAACATTAGGTGTACTACAAAGCGAATTGAAATACTGCGTTTATTAATTGAAGAAAATAAACCGTTAACTGCTAAAGAAATATATAATGCTTTAAAAGAAATAGGAGTAGAATTAAGGCTATCTACAATTTATCGCACCTTAAATATCTTTTTAGAGCATGATTTAGCTAAAAAATTGAATTTAAATAGTGAAGAGAGTAAATTTGAATTACGTGGAGAACATCATCATCATTTAGTTTGTGTAGACTGTAATCAGGTTGTTGCTTTAGATTGCCCTTTACAGCAATTTGGAGAAAAACTGAAGTCGGAAACTGGTTATAAAATAAAGGATCACAGTATAAAATTCTATGGTGTATGTCCTCAGTGTCAGAAAAGTAAAAAAAGAACTTAAAAATACTCTAAAGTATTAAAAAAGAAGTAAAAGCTATTTAAGAGATTAATATAGAGCTAATTTGATTTAATCGCTTTTTTTGATTTGATTTTTACTAAAGTACTTGATAACATTGCATTTGGAATAGAATAAAGGGAGAAAATTTCAGCTGGACTAGTAGTCAAACTATTAGTTCAGTCTTTTTTATTTAATAAGTTAATAATATTATTATTTAGGAGGAGATATTAAAGTGGAATTTTCTGAAATCAAGGATATGTGGGATTGTACTGAAGAAGAATGGAATGATTGGGAGTGGCAGTTAGAGCATAGTATTACTAGTGTACAAGAATTAGATAATAAGTTTGCAGTTCCTAATCAAGAGTTAGAAGAAATTAAAGAAGCAGCAGATGTTTTTCCAATGTCTATAACGCCTTATTATGCTTCATTAATTGATTTTGAAAATGAGAAGTGCCCCATTAAAAAACAAGCAGTACCGGATAAAAAAGAATTAAATGATAGTAATTATGAAATGGCTGATCCCTTACATGAAGATAAAGATTCACCAGTAGATGGTTTAACTCACCGGTATCCGGATCGAGTCTTATTATTAGTAACTAATAAATGCTCAATGTTTTGTCGACATTGTACTAGGAAAAGAAAAGTTGGTGACCAGTCAGGAACAGTAGATGTAGAACAGATAAAAGCTGGAATTGAATATATAAAAAAGACGCCTCAAGTTAGAGATGTTTTGCTTTCAGGCGGAGATCCATTATTAATTGATCGTGAAATATTAAGAGAGATTATCATTGAGTTATATAAAATTCCTCATGTAGAAGTTGTTAGAATAGGAAGTAGATTACCCGTTGTTTTGCCTCAAGGGATTACTGATGGGTTGGTAGAAATGTTAGCTGAAGTTACTAAAGAGTATGGTCCTGTTTGGATTAATACTCACTTCAATCATAAAAAAGAATTGACTTCAGAATCTAGAGAGGCATTAAATAAATTAGCTAATGCAGGGATTCCTTTAGGTAATCAGACAGTGCTATTAAGAAATGTAAATGATTGTCCAGAGATAGTTAAAAATTTAATGCATCAGTTAGTTCAAAATAGAGTGCGGCCATATTATCTATATCAATGTGATTTATCAAGAGGGATAGAGCATTTTAGAACTCCAATTGCTAAGGGAATAGAAGTAATGGAACATTTAATTGGTCATACTTCTGGATTTGCAGTACCTAGATATGTTGTTGATGCTCCAGGTGGTGGCGGTAAGATACCTGTATCTCCAAATTATTTATTATCTGATTCTAATCGCAAAACAATTTTAAGAAATTTTGAAGGGACAATAACTGTTTATACAGAACCTGAACAACAAATGAGTGACTGTCCACCGGATTGTACAATCTGTGATAATCCTTTAATAGATGAAGAGAATCAACAAGATGAAATTGGGTTGCAGAGATTATTTTCTGAAGATAATGATGAAATTAGTTTAAAAAGTAGTGAGCGGGAGTATGTTAATTATGGCACCTAAGAAAAAAGAAGGTAGATTTGAAGAAATATCAGGTGCTAACTATCAAGCTGAAATTCATTTGTCTCCTTTGAATAAGCGAATAGTGATTAAAGAGTATCAAGGTTCAAATCTTAAAGATTTAGTTTCTAATTTAATAGTTAAAGCACAAAAAAATGAGTTAAGCAAAATTTGGGTTAAAGCTAGAGCAGAAGATGAGCCTGAATTATTAAAATTAGGCTTTAAATCTGAAGCTGTAATAAAAAATTATTACCCAAATTGTAATGCTGTTTCTATGGCTTATTATTTAAATGAAGAACGTAGAGAATTGATTGAACAGAAAGAAAAAAGAATAATAAATGAGCTGCAAAGTAATAATAAAATAAAAGAACAATTAACTTTACCACAAAATTATAGTTTCAAATTAGCAGCAAAAGATGATTTGAAAGAATTAGCGTCATTATATGAACAAGTGTTTGATTCTTATCCCTATCCCATTGACAAGAAAGAATATTTAAAGAAGATGTTAGAAAAAGATGTGATTTATGGATTGATTTATGATGGCGCTCATCTTGCTGCAGCAGCTTCAGCAGAAACAGTGCCGCAGTATAAAAATGCTGAAATGACTGATTTTGCAACTTTAGAAAATTATCGTGGGCAGGGATTAGGAAGCTATTTATTAAGACAATTAGAGCAGGTGTTAGAAAATAGAGATTATAATTGTTTGTATACTATTGCTAGAGCTAAAATAATGGGGATTAATAAAATATTTAGCCAAGCTGACTATCAATATACAGGACGGTTAATTCAAAATTGTAATATTGCAGGCGGCTTAGAAGATATGAATTTATGGTGTAAAACTATCAATTAACTGAGAGGGGGTTGCCCCTCTCTTTTTTTGTTTAATAGAGGAATTGATATGTGAAACAAGAATCCTAATAATGAGGATTAAATAGTAAGGATTAGATGAATTGAGTTAAGCTAATGCTAAAAAGGGCGGTGGGAAAATGGAAAATAAAAAAGAAGTTTATTCGTGGGTGCTTTATGATTGGGCCAACTCTGCTTTTGCTACAACTATTTTAGCAGTAGTGCTGCCCATTTTTTATAAAGATTTTGCTGCAGCTAATTTAGCTGATACAGCAGCTACTTCATATTGGGGTTATACTCAAACAGTTGCGATGCTAATTATTGCTATTTTGGCCCCGATATTGGGAGCAATGGCTGATTATTCAGGGTCACAAAAGTCTTTTCTAAAATCTTTTGTTGTTCTTGGAGTATCTGGGACAGCCTTGTTATTTTTAATTCAACAGGGTAATTATATTTTGGCTTCTTTCTTTTTTATAATTGCTAACATAGGATTTGCAGGAGGCAATATTTTTTATGATTCTTTTTTACCTATTATTGCTCCTGATAAAAAATTAGATTATATTTCGGGAATGGGTTATGCTGCTGGTTATTTGGGTGGAGGTCTATTATTAGCAGTTAATTTGATAATGATTTCTAAACCAGAATTGTTTGGGATAACAGAAGTATTAGCTACCAAATTTAGTTTTATTAGTGTAGCTCTGTGGTGGTTATTATTTTCTCTGCCGGCATTTTATTATTTGCCGCAGGGGATAAAAAAAGGACCTGATTTAAACAAGGTACAGTATGTTAAGCAGGGCTTTGTTCAGTTAAAAGAAACTTTAAAAAATGTTAGTCAATATCCAGAGTTGTGGAAATTTTTACTTGCATTTTGGATTTATAATGACGGGATTGGGACAATAATTAGAATGGCTACTATTTATGGTCGAGAAATAGGAATTGGAAGAACAGATTTGATTGGAGCAATGCTTTTAACTCAATTTATTGGGATTCCTTGTGCCTTAGCTTTTGGGAAATTAGGTGAAAAAATAGGACCTAAAAAGGGAATAATTATCGCTTTGACTGTATATTTATTGATTACTATTAGAGGTTATTTCCTAAGTACTGCTTTAGATTTTTGGATTTTAGCAGCTTTAGTAGGCTTAGTACAGGGAGGAGCTCAGGCTTTAAGTCGCTCTTTATATGGGAGTATGGTTCCGCCGGATAAAACTTCAGAATTTTATAGTTTTTTTGGTATTTCTAGCAAATTTGCAGCAATAACAGGTCCCTTAGTTTTTGGATTAGTAGGACAAATAACGGATTCAAGTAGATTAGGAGTTTTAGCTATTGCTTTGTTTTTCTTATTAGGAATTATTATTTTAAGCACAGTAGATGTAGAAAAAGGAAGAAAAGAAGGGGCTAATGCCTATTAATCTATTAGAAATAAACCGTGAGCTATAAACTAGCTAGGAGTCATTAGTCATGAGCTATGAGCAAATAATCTGTTGAGTTTAACTCATAGCTCATGGCTAATAGCTAACTAGATATGAACGCCATTGAAATTTACCTTAGGAAAGGTTACATTTAATTCTGGTTCTTCAATTGCATCTTCTACAAATTCAATTGTTTTATCGACCATATTATGAGCTTCTCCAACTCCCTGTAATAATAATCTTTCCACATCATTATAGTCAGAACAAGATAACAATTCAAAATCAGGTCGAGTTGGATAAATTAAAGTTGAGAGGTCAATGGAGATAAAAGGATTAATTATTTTGAAGAAAGTTCTTTTTATTCTCCACCGGCTGTAAAACATAGCAAATACTTTTTTGAAATCCCGATAAGAATCGTTGATTATTTTTTGGTGTTCATAATCTTCATGAAGATTATCTAAAATATATTGATAATACTCAATAATAATATCAGGCAAATCATCTCCAACGCTTATAGCTGCTTCAGGGTCTATCCGGTGAGGGAGTTTGTTCCAATATTTGTTAGTTAAGTAAGTGTCGATATTCAGTTCTAAATTTTTATGCTCAGAAAATCCATCTGTCTCTTCATAAATGAAAGGATGCATTCTTCTATCAAGTGCATAATGAACTATAAAACCACTTAAATAAGCAAATAATTGAGGGAAATTTTCATTATTTTGATTATCTTTTAGGAAGTTAAGGCTAAGCTCAAATAATTTAGTCACTTTTTCTCGATGCAATTTGTTACCAATTTCTGGTCCGCGCTTTTCTTTGATCCAGGGCCAAAAATCATTATAAAAGAAAATATCTGGTCCTTGGCAGCCAAGATTAAATAGTTCCTGATTGCTTTTAATAATCTCAGAATATTTGTGTTCTTGAGCTTCTTTCATTTCCTTGACCATTAACTCTCCACCTAAAACATGTGTCCAGAAATCAGGCATGATTATCACTTCCCTTAATAGAATTATAGTTCTGCAGGATTTAAAAGCATAAATCATATTAATTAGTTAAAATTTAGTTCTTATTAATAATATTCGCTGCAGAGTTATATTTCCCTTTTTTTACTCTAAATTCTAATTAATTTTTTAAAATAAAAAACCTCCGGGCCAAAAGCTCCGGAGGTAAAGCAATTAAAATATAAAGTCAAAGTTTGATAGTCTATCTTTAACTTCAGAAATAATTCTTTTTTCATCTTCTTGATTGTCAGTTTCAAAGGTAACAGAGAAGCGAACAAAATTCCCTGCATCATCCCATGGAACAGTAGAAATTAATGCTTCTTTAATTAAGAATTGAGAAAATTCTTCAGCATTAGCAAATTCTCTTCCTGCTTTTGTACCCTTTGGGATTTCAACATATAGATAAAATGACCCAGCTGGTTTTTGAGCATCAAAACCAACTTCTTGTAAGGCATCAACAAGCAGTTCATGACGGCGAGAATATTTCTCAGCAGTTTTTTCGGTGATTTCAGGATGGTTTAAAGCATAAGCTCCTGCTTTTTGAATTGCTCTAAACTGACCTGAATCGTTATTGTCTTTTACAGTAGCAAAGGCATTAACTAATTTTTTATTACCTACTACAAAAGCAAGTCTCCAACCAGTCATATTAAAAGGTTTAGATAGAGATTGAAGTTCAATCCCTACATCTTTGGCCCCTGGAATAGATAAGAAACTAAGAGGTTCATGATCATCAAAAACTAATCCTGCATAAGCAGCATCATGAACAACAATAATATTATTTTCTTTAGCAAAGGTTACTACTTCTTTAAAGAATTCTTCTGTAGCACCTGCACCAGTTGGATTATTAGGATAATTAAGATATAATAATTTAGCTTTTTCTTTTTGCTGGGCAGTTAATGTACTTAAATCAGGTAAGAAATCATTTTCTTTAAGTAATGGTAAATTAACTACTTCTCCACCTAACCATTCAGTGTGAGTTCCCATAACTGGATAGCCAGGTACAGTCATAATTGTTATGTCGCCGGGATTAATAAAGGCACTAGGCAGCATTGCTAAAGCAGGTTTAGAGCCAATAGAGTGATTAACTTCTGTTTCATTATCTAAATCTGAAACTCCAAACACCTCATCCATATATTCAACAGCAGCATCTTTAAATTCTTGAATCCCATTATCAGCATAAAATCTATTTTCTGGTTTTGCTGCTTCTTGACATAAAGTTTCAACTACCCCATCATCAGCCATTGAATCAGGTTCTCCTACTCCCATATCAAT
>JBNJFD010000038.1:0-13611 GCA_051746525.1 Bacillota bacterium
ATTTATGTGATAATCTTTCTCTATTTTTTCAGCACCTTGTCTAATCAAATATTCGCATATTCTTTCATATCTTACTTTCTCCGAAATATTATTAACCATCCGCTGCGACATTCCAAAAATCTCCTCTAATAACTCACCACTAGTAACTACTCCATTATTAACTATTTTCATTTTTTATTCCCCCTATTTCATTTTCTTAATTTGTTTTTGTAATTTTGTAATAATTCTTTTTTCCAATCTGGAAATATATGATTGAGAGATTCCCAATACATCTGCTACTTCTTTTTGGGTCAACTCTTGTTTGTTTTTTCTTAAACCAAAACGCAAAATCATAATCTTTCTTTCTCGTGAATTTAAACTTTCCATTGCTTCTAATAATAATTCACGGTCTACTTCTTCTTCAATATATTTATAAATTAATTCTATTTCTGTTCCTAAAACATCAGATAGTTTAAGTTCGTTACCATCCCAATCAACATTCAAAGGTTCATCAAAAGAAAGCTCTGATCTTTTCTTATTATTTTTTCTTAAATACATTAAAATTTCATTTTCAATACAGCGCGAAGCATAAGTAGCCAATTTGATTTTTTTACTTACATCAAAAGTATTCACTGCTTTAATTAAGCCAATGGTCCCAATTGAAACTAAATCTTCAATATCTATTCCGGTATTATCATATTTTCGAGCAATGTAAACCACCAAACGCAAATTCCTCTCAATTAATACCCCTCTAACTGTCTTATCTCCTTCCTCTAATTTTGCTAATAGATAGCTTTCTTCTTGATTAGAAAGTGGAGGTGGTAAAGTTTGACTACTTCCTACATAAAATATTTTCTTACTTTTATATAAACCAACTAGTTGCAGAAGCCTAATAATGTATAATCTAAGCTTCCAATTCAATCTAATTAACACTTTTCCCATTATAATTCCTCCTATTAATTTTTTAAAAAATTAATTTCTAGGCATTCTAAATAATTCAGGATTTAACAATGCCTGATAATCATTATCTTGATTTAGCTTTCCTTTTTTCAAAGCAATTATTGCCCGCTTAATTGTCAGCTCTTCTTCGCTAGCTTTAATCAAAACTTCATCTGGTCTAAAACCTACTAACATTCCATTATCTACACCTAAAGAAGAAAAAGGTATCAACCGAAAGCGATTGGCCCAGGGAGTATCAATAATTTGTTCAAATAATACCGTTTGATTTTGTGGTGCATAATCAAATATTTCTGCTACTTCTTGAGGCAATAAGTTAGTTAAAGCATCTACCTCTACTACAATTACTGGAGTTTTAGTTAAAGGGTCTTGTAAATGATTCCCTGTATCTACTAAGGCTATTAATTCTGCTACTCCATCATCAAATGTGATTTTAATAGGTAGACAAAAAATATTAGGCAGAATCTTTTGTTGAATAAAACCCCAACCAAATTGACCAATAATTACTATTAAGATTGACCCCAAAATTATTATCCATAAATTATCTGGTGAAATATTTAAAATGCTTGCTAAACTATCTAAAGGTGAACCTCCCGTTAAATTATATAAAGCTAAAATTCCTCCCGCAGTAGCAAAAGTAATTAAATAAAAATAACCCAGCACTTTTAAAAATAATTTTCTAGTCAGCGGAGCAAAAGCACCTAAAATCATTAATAAAGAAATAACAATGTGAATAAAAAATTTATTTAAAAATCTAAATTGAGGTAAAATAACTATAATAGTATAACAACTCCCCAATAAAGAAACTAATAGCAACCTCCATATTTTATATTTCAAATCAGATAGTTTAGCTGTAGCCCATAACAGCAAATAATTCATAATTAAATTGACAGCTAACAACAAATCTAGATAAACAACTAATTTCATATCAGTCAGTAGTTATCCCCATCCTTCCTTATACTAAATATATGGCTAGTTATTATAAATAGAACTATTCGACTAGGTATTTTAGAAGAATTAAATTTTTAACTTTTGGCTAATCTTTGCAACACTAATAAAAATTAGTGTTTTTCGACAAAATATCTACAATCAATAGTTTTATACTTGTTTTTGCTCTTTGTTACAATTTCTTGTCGAAATAAAAAATCTCGATGCCCCTAGGGACATCGAGATTTGAAATCATCTATTTTTATTTCTTCTTAAAAACGCCGGTATATCTAAATCATCATCACCAAATGACTGAATATCAAAATCATCCTGTGCTGGTTTTTCTTTTTTTTCTTTTTCCTCAGTTGTTTCTTCTTTTTCTTTAGTAGCTTCTGGCTGCTGTTCTCGATCAAAGCCAGTTGCTATAACTGTAACTTTAACTTCATCATTTAATTCTTCATCTACTACTGAACCTAAAATTATATTCGCCTCTGGGTCTGCTACTTCCGAAATCACTTTAGCAGCCTCATTAGCTTCATGTAATCCTAAATCTGAACCTCCAGTAATATTTAATAATACTCCTTTTGCTCCTTCAATAGATGCTTCTAGCAGCGGAGACGCAATAGCCGTTCTAGCTGCTTCGACTGCTCGATTATCTCCAGTAGCAGTTCCAATACCCATTAAAGCTGAACCAGCATCAGTCATAATAGTTTTTACATCAGCAAAGTCAAGATTAATTAAGCCTGGAATAGTAATTAAATCTGAAATTCCCTGTACTCCTTGTCGCAAAACATCATCAGCTGTTTTAAATGCTTCCACTAAAGTAGTCTGCTTTTCTACAACATCTAATAACCTATCATTAGGAATAATAATTAATGTATCTACTTTTTCTTTTAATCTCTCAATCCCACCTTGAGCCTTTTTCATCCGCTGTCGACCTTCGACAGTAAATGGCTTAGTAACCACACCTACTGTTAATGAGCCTACATCTTTAGCAATTTCAGCAATTACAGGAGTAGCACCAGTACCAGTTCCACCACCCATACCTGCTGTGATGAATACCATATCTGAACCTTCTAAAGTCTCTGCTATCATATCTTCACTTTCTTCCGCAGCTTTACCACCAATTTCTGGATTTGCTCCAGCACCTAAGCCATTAGTTAATTCATCGCCAATTTGTAAAGTGATTTCAGCATTAGAAGAAACTAAAGCTTGACCATCTGTATTAACTGCTACAAACTCCACACCTTTTAAACCAGAATCAATCATCCGGTCAACTGCATTATTTCCTCCGCCTCCTACACCTACAACTTTTATATCAGCAAATTGTTCCATTTCAGAATCGAATTCAAAAGTTGACATTAATAATGTCCCTCCTTAATCTGCAAATTAAAAGACACTTTTAAACCAGTCTTTAACTTTCATAATAAAGTTCTCTATTAGTTTTTCTTCATTTTGGTTTTGAGAGGCATCATTTAAGCCCATTTCAGCACCATAACGAACTAATCCTACTGCTGTAGAAAAAATAGCTCCACTTTCTTCCGAAAGATGGCTATAGTCTTCTCCCAAATCATAAATAGACCCATCTAAGTAATCTAATAATCCATCTAAATTATTAGGTCTTCCACTTCTAACAGGCATATCTAACTTTCTTGATACAAAATTAGGTAATCCCTTTAGTAATGATCCACCTCCAGTAATCACCATTCCTGCTGGGACTAAATCTTGACACTTCCCTTTTTTAAGTTCATCTCTCACCATAGTAAATATCTCATCAATCCGTGGTTCAATAATTTCACACAACCTTTTACGAGAAACACTTCTCTGCTGAGCACCAGATGTATCTACAATATCAATTTCTTCTTCAGCATCAACATTCTTTGCTTCAGCAGATCCATGTTTAATTTTTATTCTTTCAGCATTCGTTTTTGGAGTTCTCAAACCTACCGCAATATCGCTAGTAACATGGTCACCTCCAACAGGCAAAATAGCTGTATACCAAATGCTACCTTCTTTAAACACAGCGATATCAGTAGTTCCCCCCCCCATATCTACAAGTACAACACCTAAATCTTTTTCACTTTCTGACAAAACTGCTTTACTAGCAGCTAAAGGTTGGAGTACAACATCTTCTACTCCTATTCCCGCTCGATTAACACTTTTAGCTAAATTCTGAATCGAGGTTACAGAACCAGTAATAATATGTGTTTCAGCCTCTAATCTAACACCTGCCATCCCTAATGGATATTTTATGTCTTTGCAACCATCAACAATATATTCCCTAGGTAAGGCGTGAATAATTTCTCTTTCTGGAGGAATAGAAATTATTTTAGTTGCATCCATTACTCGTTCAATATCTTCATGGGTTATTTCTTTATTCTCACCTGTTACTGCTACTACCCCATGACTATTTAACGAAGATATATGTGAACCAGCAATACCAACAAAAGCAGACTCTAATTCTAATCCTGCCATTCTTTCTGCCTCATCTACTGATTCTTTAATTGATTTCACAGTGTCATCTATATCAACAACCATTCCTTTTTTCAAACCTCTAGAAGGGCTAGTTCCAACCCCAATTATATCTGTAATATCATCATCAGAAACTTCAGCAATTATAGTACATATTTTAGTCGTTCCGACATCAATACCGGCAACTACATTTCGTGGTGCCACTAAATGCCCTCCTTTCTATTATTAACCAAACTAGCTGACAAAAATAAAACTTTAGATTCCTTCTACTCTTAATTTCAATAAAAATTTTAGTTTTCCTTCTTTTATATCCATTTTTTTGTTATCTTTTTAAATTATTTCTTCACTTTTATAAAAATATTTCGATTGTATTTTAAATTTATGTATTCTATCTCAACCCCTTTTTGTTCTAAATCAGTATAGATTTTATTAAAAACCTTAGCCTTTTTATCAATATTAAACTCTTTTCCTAAATTTACTTTACCCCCTTCTCTTAACAGCAATTCCACATTTCCTGAAGTGAGTATTTTAAATTCTTTTACCTCTTTCAATAAATCTTTAGATAACTTGCTTAAGTAATTAACAGCTAATTTAGAATCTTTAGTTAGCTTAACTTTATCACCTTCATTAACTAATTCTTGGTCCACAAACACTGGTAAATCAACAGCGTCTATTGTTTTGATAGTATCTAAAATCCAACCTTGTTTATCAATTACTAGATTTGTCTTTTTATTACTAATTACTGCCGTGGGAATTCTCTCTTCAATAGTTATAAATATATCTCGAGGTAAATCTCGTTTTACTTTAGCTCCTTTAACTTGAGGCAATTCTATTAATTTATTAGCTAATTCTTCTTGCTGCACATTGAAAATGTTAATTTCTTCATTCAAATCACACATTTCTAATATTTCTTTGTCAGATAATAAATCATTTCCTTTAATATGGACTTCTCTCACAGTAAAATAATTAGAGTTTAAAAAACTTACTAGCCCAATTATTAATAATAATATCAATAATATACCAAACTTTGACCTGTCCATATAGTCACCTCATTTTAATTTAGCACAGTTAATGCAAGGAAACAACTTCTAAACAAAGCTACATCAATATTATAACACAAATCCACAATAATATAAAATAATATTTTAAACCAGATAACCACGAAGGATATCCTTCGTGGTTATCTTTAATCAACTGCTAATTTTAATATTTGTTCTACCAATTCAGGAAAAGGGAGCCCCTTTTCTGCAGCAGCTTGAGGTAATAGACTTGTTTCAGTCATTCCTGGAATGGTATTAACTTCTAAAATATGTACTTCTCCTTGGGGAGTCACTCTTAAATCAACTCTAGAAACACCTCTACATCCTAAAGCTTGATGCGCCTGCAGTGCTAAGTCTTGTGCTTTTTCATACACTGTTTGATCTAATTCAGCTGGAATAACAAACTCAGTTGCCCCTTTAGTATATTTAGCTTCATAATCATAAACTCCATCTTTAGGTCTAATCTCAATTACCGGCAGCACTTCTAATTCTTCCGTTCCTAATAATCCCACCGTTATCTCTTTGCCAGGAATATATTCTTCAATTAAAATTTGCTGGTCATAGTTAAAAGCTTCTTCTACAGCAGCTAGCAACTGGTCTTCACTTTTAATAATAGAAAGTCCTAAACTAGAGCCTTCTAAAGCCGGCTTTACTACTACTGGAAAAGATAATTTTTCTTTAACTGCAGTTTTTACTTTAAACCCCTGTTGTTGATATTCTATTTGATTAAAAGCTATAAATTTAGGTGTTTTAAGCCCCGCCTGCTCAAAAATTCTTTTTGACCTTATTTTATCCATTGCTAAAGCACTTCCTAATACTCCAGAACCAGTATAAGGGGTTTCTTCTATTTCTAAAAATCCTTGAATGGTTCCATCCTCACCATAACGTCCATGTAAAGCAATAAAAGCTACATCAATCTGATTATCAGCTAATTGTTGATGCAAATTATCTTTAGGGTCAATATCTACTACCTGATATCCCTTTTTTTCTAATGCAGTTATAATCGCTTTACCAGTTTTTAATGAAATCTTTCTTTCAGCAGATTTTCCTCCTCTAATTACAGCAATTGTTTTATCTTTTAGCATTAACTCTTGCCTCCCCTACTTCTTCTCGATAGATATTAGCACCTAATTGAGTCAGTTTTTCTTCAAAATTTTCATAACCGCGGTCAATATGATAAATGTTTTCTACTACAGTCTGCTGTGGTGTTGCTAATCCTGCTAATAACAACGAAGCTCCTGCCCTCAAATTAGCTGCTTCTACTACAGCACCAGTTAAACTTTTAACTCCCTGGATCACTGCTTGATTTCCTTTAACTTTAATATCTGCTCCCATTTTCACCAACTCAGAAGCATGATTTAATCTATTTTCAAAAATTGTTTCAGTAATCATACTCTCGCCATTAGCTAAAGCAAGTAAAGTCATAAATTGCGGCTGCATATCTGTTGCAAACCCAGGATAAGGTAAAGTCTTAAGATTAATATTCTGGCTTCTCAATGAGCCTTTAATCCTAACTTGATTATCTTGAACTGTCAGTTGATGTCCTGCTTCTGTTAATTTAACCATTACTGCTTCTAAGTGTTCAGGAATTACATTTTGTAGTGTAATATCCCCTCTAGTAATAGCCCCTGCTACTAAAAAAGTTCCTGCTTCAATCCGGTCAGGAATAATTCTATAATCTACAGCAGTTAACTCTTTTACTCCAGTAATTTTAATAACATCTGTTCCTGCACCTTTAATCTGAGCTCCTAGTTGATTTAAAAAATTCTGCAGGTCAACTATTTCTGGCTCTTTGGCCACATTATTAATTATTGTTTCTCCTTGGGCCAAGGTAGCAGCCATCATAATATTCTCAGTTGCTCCTACACTAGGAAAGTCAAGATTTATTTCAGCTCCTGTCAATTCCTCAGCTCGCCCTTCTAAACAGCCCTGTTCTTCTCTAAATTCAACTCCTAGAGCTTTAAGTCCCTTCAAATGTAAATCAATAGGACGCGAACCAATATTACAACCTCCAGGCTGAAATAATTTAACCTGCCCAAATCTAGCTAATAATGGTCCCATTAAAAATACTGTAGCTCTCATTTTATCCATTAACTGAGCTGGGATTTGGCTGGAATTCAAAACACTAGTATCTACAGCAACTTTATTTCCCTCTCTCTTAACTTCAGCACCTAAGCTAGTTAATACTTCTCTCATTACTCTTACATCTCTTAAATCAGGCACTTTTTCTAATACAGATTCCCCCTGCCCTAAAACAGTAGCCGCTAAAATAGGTAACACAGCATTTTTAGCTCCACTGATTTCAACTTCCCCCTGCAGAGGTGTGCCTCCTTTAACTACAAATCTACTCATAATTTCACCTCCAACTTTGACATCACTGCTATTTGCTTTTATCCTATGTTTAAATTATTTAATCTGTGCCCTAATCTTTCTTCAAGCTTGTCCTAAAAAAAATAAAATTAAAAAAAATTATCTACTACTGCAGTTAACTAACTGCTTTAATTCTACAATTAATTTCTCTGCTGCTTGAGGTTCTCCTAAAGCTAAACTAGCCTGCCCCATTGCTTCTAATTTATTTTCTTGAGTCAATAATTCTTTTGCCGCAGACCATAACTTATCAGCAGTTAAATCTTGATCTAAAATAACCTTTGCTGCCCCTGCTTCTTCCAAAGAACGAGCATTGTGCTCTTGATGATTATCAGTAGCATGAGGATAAGGCACTAAAATTGCTGCTATGCCAGAAGCAGTTATTTCTGCTAACCCCGTAGCACCTGCCCGAGATATTACTAAGTCTGTTACTGCTAAGGCTGCTTCCATATTATATAAGTAGGACTTAATTCTAATTTTCCCAGAATCAAAATTATTTATTCCTAACTCTTTAGCTTTAGCCGCTATTCGTTCAAAATCTTTTTTACCTGTAATATGCAGTACCTGCACGTCTAACTCTGCCAACTGTTGATAAATAGCAACTACTGCCTGATTAATGCTTTTTGCCCCTCTACTACCACCAAACACAAGCACCGTTTTTTTAGCTGGATTCAGATTTAACTCCTGATAAGCTACTTCCTCTTTTTTATTTAAAATTTCTGGTCGTACGGGATTTCCTGTTACTACTAATTTATCTTGAGCTTTAAAATGTTTTTTAGCCGCTGGATTACTTAAAGCAACTTTATCAACAACTTTAGCTAATAAACGATTAGTTAACCCCGGATAAGCATTTTGTTCATGAACCATTGTGGGAATATTCTGCAGGGCTGCTGCTAAAACAATTGGCCCACAAACATAACCTCCTGTCCCTAATACTAAATCAGGTTTAAAATTTTTAATAATTCCATAAGATTCCAGCACTCCCACTCCAGTTTTAGCTACAGCTTTAACTAACTGAAAAGATAATCGCCGGGTAAAACCTTGTGCTTTAATAGTTTTTAAATCATAACCTGCTTTAGGAACAATATCAGATTCTAAACCATCTGCAGTTCCTACAAAAGAAATTTCTGTTTCCTGATTCCGAGCTTTTAAACCTCTAGCTACTGCTAATCCAGGATAAATATGCCCTCCTGTTCCTCCACCAGAAATTATTATTCTCATCTTTAACACTCCCACTAATTATTATACTTCTCACAGTTAAGGTCAAACTACAAATTTATAAAAAATAAATTAATTACTATAACGAGATATATTTAATAAAATACCTATTCCCACTGCCATAAACACCAGAGAAGAACCCCCATAACTAATAAAAGGCAGCGTAATCCCTGTTACAGGCAAAGAACCAGTCACAACTCCAATATTAACTACTGCCTGCAGGGTAATCATCGTTGTAATCCCTACTGCCAACATTGAACCTAACATATCTTGAGCACGCAGAGCAATCATTAAACCCCGCCAAGCTAATAAAAAATATAAACCTATAACAACTGCAGCTCCAACTAATCCTAGTTCTTCCCCTAACACTGAAAATATAAAATCAGTTCCAGGTTCAGGCAAATAAAAGAACTTCTGTCTACTTCGCCCTAAACCTACACCGAATAAACCTCCTGAGCCTAAAGCATACAAAGATTGAATAATATGAAATCCAGTTTCTTGAGGGTCCTGCCACGGGTCAAGAAAAGCAAATATTCTTTTGCGGCGATAAGGTTCACTTAACATAGCATAAATTACTCCCGGCAAACTCATAGCTACCAAACTTCCTAAATGCAGCATTCTAGCTCCAGCAGCAAATAACATCACAAAACAAGTAGCTCCAATAACTGCTGTAGTACCTAAGTCAGGTTCTAATAATATTAAAGCACAAACTACTCCTAAAACAATTAATAGCGGTAATAAGCCCACAATAAAATTAGAAATCCTATCTTTACTTTTATCTAGATACCAAGCTGTAAACATCACCATTCCTAATTTAGCAATCTCAGAACCCTGCAGAGCAACCCCTGGTAATCTAATCCAACGCCGAGCACCATTTATTTCTGTACCAATTAATAAAACTAGTACTAATAATATAATACTAATCGCTAAATAAGCAATTGGCTTCCATGATTTATTAAACCACCGACGGTAATCAATTCTCATCAAAACAAACATCACTGCTAAGGAAATAGCTACCCAAATTACCTGCTTTTTTAGAAAATAAAAACTATCATTATAACTTTGATATGCAGTCACCGAAGTAGCACTAAAAACCATAATAATTCCAAATCCCATTAAACTAACTACAGCAAAAAAAATTATCCAATCAGGATTTTTAACTTCCATTCTAGCTCCCCCTCAATTCATTTACAGCCTGTTTGAACAAATTGCCCCTTTCTTTATAACTACTAAACATATCCCAACTTGCACAGGCTGGAGATAATAAAACAACATCTCCTGCTTGGGCCAAACTAAAGGCTTTTTGAGCTGCTTCCTGGATACTAGCTACATCAATAATTTGTTGATATCCTAATTTTTTAACTTCAGCTTTAATCTCTGGAGCTGTTTCTCCAAGCAAAATTAAAGTTTTAACTCGCTCTGTAATTTCAGCTGCAAAATCTGCAAAATCAGAATGTTTATCCATCCCACCAGCTATTAAAATTACTGAATCAGAAAAAGACTGCAGCCCTTTAATTGCTGCTGCTGGATTAGTAGCTTTAGAGTCATTAATATAACTCACACCATTAATTTCAGCAAATTTTTCTAAGCGGTGTTCTACTCCTGTAAAGGACTGTAAAACCGAAACCATTTTCTCTTGAGCTACCCCTAATAACAAAGAACAACTAACCACTGCTAAAATATTTTCTAAATTATGAGGGCCCACTAAACCTAAATTTTCTATTGGAATTATTTGCTTTAAATTATCTTCTAAATTGCTCACAATCCACCCCTCTTTAACAAAAACACCATCCTCTAACTCCTGCTGTTGACTAAAGAAAATCACTTCTGCTTCAGTAGCAGATGCAAACTCTCGTACTTGCTGATCATCATAATTTAAAACTGCATAATCATCTGCTCTTTGATTGTTCAGCAAATTCTTTTTAGCATTAATATATTCTTCAAAATCGTGATGGCGATTTAAATGGTCAGGAGTTAAATTTAATACTGCAGCAATATGAACTTTAAATTCTTCAATCCATTCTAATTGAAAAGAACTTATTTCTGCTATTGCTAAATCAGCTTCATTCAACTGGGGCAAATCTTTAATTAAAGCCCGACCAATATTTCCTCCTACAGTTACAGTTCGTTCTAATGTTTGAGCTACTTTTCCTAACAAAGTAGTGGTAGTAGTTTTACCGTTAGTCCCTGTAATTCCTACTATTGGAGCAGAACTATAGCGATAAGCTAACTCAATCTCTCCTATGATTTCTATGCCTTCTTGCTGTGCTTGTTCTAATAATGGTATGTCAGCAGGAACTCCTGGACTAACTACAATCAAATCTGATTTCAAAATCAATTCTGGCGTATGCCCTGATAAGTCTAATTGAAACTGATAACCCTCTAGTGCTGCTAACTCATCTTCTAAATTAGCTTTACTTTGAGTATCAGTAGCTATTACCTCAGCACCTTGGTCAGCTACAAATTTAACTACCTCTACTCCTGTTCTCATCCCTAAACCTACTACTGTCACTAATTTATCTTTTAATTCCATAATCTACTCCCCTCTATCCAATGCTTGATAAACCAAGTAATCCTAATAATGATAATATTATTGCTAAAATCCAAAACCGAACTACTATTTTAGACTCATCCCAACCCTCTTCTTCGAAATGATGATGAATTGGACTCATCTTAAAAATCCGCTGTCCACCAGTTAACTTGAAATAACTAACTTGCAGCATTACTGAAACTGCTTCAATAACATAAACTCCACCAATAATAATTAATAACAATTCTGTTCTAGTTAAAATTGCTATAGCAGCCAAGGCTCCTCCTAATGCTAAAGAACCAGTATCACCCATAAATACTTGAGCAGGATGACTATTAAACCAAGAAAAACCTAAACAAGCTCCGGCAATAGCAGCAGCAAAAATAGCTAGTTGCAATGAACCAAACTTAAAAGCAATAAAAGCATAAGTAATAGTCACTATAATTGTTACTCCTGCAGCTAAACCATCTAAACCATCAGTTAAATTTACTGCATTAGAAGAACCCACCACTACTAAAATAACAAAAGGAATAAACCACTGCCCTAAAGTAATAGTTCGGTCTAAATAAGGAACTATAACTGCTGTCCCTAAATCTAATTTAGCTACTACTACCCACCCTAAAATCAAAGCAACTACTACCTGTCCAATTATTTTCTGCCACCCGCTCAATCCTTTAGAGCGGCCTACTATAATTTTTATTGAATCATCCAACAAACCTAAAAACCCATAACTAACTGTCACAAATAAAGCCAAAATTATTTCTAAGTTCAATTCAGCCATTGTCAAAGTAGAAATTACTACAGCCAAAATAATAATTATCCCACCCATAGTAGGGATTCCCGCCTTTTGCAAATGACTTTCTGGACCTACTTCTCTAATCTGCTGCCCAAATTCTAAATGTTTAAACCACTCAATTAAAAATGGCCCAGTAATAATACAAACTAAAAATGCAATTGTTGCAGCATATATCAATTCTACCATTTATTCTTCACTCCCTACTTAATTGCTTCTACAACTTCTTCTAATTCCATTCCTCGTGATGCTTTAACTAAAATTGTATCTCCAGCTGCTATTAATTTTTTCAATTTAGTAATTGCTTCACTTTTATCCGTGGTTTTGAAAATCTGATTAGCATTTAATCCCTGTTCTTGAGCACCTCTAGCAATTTCAGCAGCTAAATCTCCAATAGTAATTAAATAGTCAATCTCTTGTTGTACTACTATCTCTCCTAAATTATAATGTTCCTCTTGAGCAACAACCCCTAATTCTAACATATCACCTAAAACTGCAATTGTTCTACCTGCAGCAATTTGGGCCAAAGTTTTCAGTCCTGCTGTAGTAGAAGTTGGGTTAGCATTATAAGTATCATTGATAATCTTAATTCCCTGACCTGTTTTTATGATTTGATTTCTTTTTTCTGTTAACTCAGCAGTAGCCAGACCAATTTTAATCTCAGTTAACTCTAATCCTAATTCTAAAGCTGCTGCAATAGCAGCTAAAGCATTATATACATTATATTCACCAGGCACTGCTAAAGTTATTTCCTGCTGCCCTTGCTCTGTTTCTGCTTGAAAAGAAATCCTATCATTTACTAAAGTTTTTATTTTTTGGCCCTGCAGATTTGCATTGTTCTCAATTCCATATTCTATAACATCAGCAGTAGTTAACTGCGCCATGTTTTTAACCCGCTGGTCATCAGCATTTAAAATAGCAGTTCCTGCCTTAGTTAAACCTGCTATCAATTCTGATTTTGCTTGAGCAATATTATCTACTGAACCTAACAACTCAATATGAGTTTTACCTACATTAGTTACTATAGCTATATCAGGCGGAGCAATTTCAGTTAATCTTTTAATCTCTCCTAATCCTCTCATACCCATTTCTAAAACTACTACTTGATAACTATTATCTAATCTTAACAAAGTTAAAGGTAATCCAATTTCATTATTGAAATTACCCTGAGTCTTAAGTGTTTTATATTTTTGTCCTACGGCAGCAGCAGTTAAATCTTTAGTTGTAGTTTTACCCGTACTTCCTGTCACTGCAATCACAGAAACTGCAAATTGTCTTAAATAATAGGCAGCTAAATCCTGTAAAGCCCGGGTAGTATCTTCAACTTT
>JBNJFD010000039.1:0-13576 GCA_051746525.1 Bacillota bacterium
GAAATTATGGATAATTTAATAAGCGAAACAAAAGAATTTTTAGGGAGGGAAGATGAAGATGAATAAACGTGTAGTAGTAACAGGGATGGGAGTAGTATCACCTGTAGGAAATAATCTAGATGATTTTTGGTCTTCTCTAGTTGATGGGAAGTCAGGTATTGATACTATCTCTTCTTTTGATCCATCAGAAATTAGAACCCAAATTGCTGCTGAGATTACTGATTTTTCGCCAGCTGATTTTGGTTTAGATCGTAAAAAAGCGCGCCGAATGGATAAATATGCTCAATTTGCAGTAGCAGTATCTAATATGGCAGTAAAAGATTCAGGTTTAGAAATTACTGAAGATAATGCGGAAAGAGTAGGAGTTTTAGTTGGCTCTGGAATTGGGGGAATTGAAACTTTTGAAAAACAGCATAAACGGCTTTTAGAGCGTGGTCCTAATCGGGTTAGTCCTTTTTTAATTCCGATGATGATTTCCAATATGGCTGCTGGTCAAGTATCAATCTATACAGGGGCTAAAGGGCCAAGTACTTCAATTGTAACTGCTTGTGCTACAGGGACTAATGCTATTGGCGAAGCTTTTGAGACAATTAGACGTGGTGATGCTGATGCTATGATTGCTGGGGGAACTGAAGCATCAATTACTCCAACAGCTTGTGCCGGCTTTGCTTCTATGAAAGCAATGAGCACTAGAAATGATGAACCTACTAAGGCTAGTCGTCCATTTGATAAAGAACGAGATGGTTTTGTAATGGGTGAAGGCGCAGGTGTAGTAGTAATTGAAAGTTTAGAAAGTGCTCAAGCAAGAGGAGCAGATATTTATGCTGAATTAGTGGGATACGGTGCTTCTAGTGATGCACATCATATTACAGCGCCAGCCCCTGGAGGAGCAGGTGCAGCTCAAGCAATGGATATGGCATTAGACAAGGCTGTCCTTGAGCCAACGCAGGTTGATTATATTAATGCTCATGGAACTTCTACGCCAGCTAATGATAAGTTAGAGACTGCAGCAATTAAAAAGACTTTTGGTGACTATGCTTATCAATTAGCAGTGAGTTCAACAAAATCAATGACTGGTCATTTACTTGGTGGTGCAGGTGGTATTGAAGCAATTGCTTCTGTATTATCTATTTGTAATGATGTAATCCCACCAACAATTAATTATGAAAATGAAGATCCAGAATGTGATTTAGATTATGTCCCTAATCAAGCTCGAGAAACAGAAGTTAAAGTAGCTTTATCTAATTCATTAGGTTTTGGTGGTCATAACGCTACTTTATTATTTAAAGAATATATTGAATAAGTTAGGACTAGATAATTATGAGTAAGCAAATTGTAATGGAATTACAAGAGGAATTAGGGATTAAGTTTGATGATGTAGAGCTGCTGACTAGAGCTTTAACCCATAAATCTTATGCTAATGAAAGACGAAATGAAAATTTAAAAGATAATGAGAGGTTAGAGTTTCTAGGAGATGCAGTTTTAGATTTAGTAGTTAATCAATATTTATTTTTAGAATACTCTAATCATCCTGAAGGGGAATTAGCTCAAATCAGGTCTGTTGTAGTTAGCGCTCCCACTTTAGCAGAAAAAAGTCGAGAAATCGATTTAGGAGATTATTTGTTATTAGGCAAAGGGGAAGAGGCTACCGGAGGAAGAAAAAGGAATTCTATTTTAGCAGATGCTTTTGAAGCATTAATTGGTAGTATTTATTTAGACCGGGGCTTAGAATGTGCAAGAGATTTTATTCTGGATTTATTAATTGCTAATATTCAAAATGTAGAACAGGGAAATCATATTCAAGATTATAAAACATTACTGCAGGAATTATTACAAAAGAATTCTGATAATCGTCCGCAATATGAAGTTATTAATGAAGAGGGTCCAGATCATAATAAATTTTTTACTGTACAAGTAACTTTTAAAGGTCAGACTTTAGGAGTAGGAACTGGATCTAGTAAAAAAAGAGCTCAACAGAGTGCTGCTAAAGAAGCAATTGAGAAATTAGACAGGTAGCTCGTATTTAGCGAGCTGCTTTTTTATGTCTAATTTATTTTTTTGCACTGTATACAGTTATTACTTAGTCACTTATGAACATAAAATATAAAATATATAGCAAAGCAATTAAAAGTAGTCAAAATTATTAATCAAGAAATTAAAGTAGCAAAAGTAAATATTTCTAGAGTATTAAGCAGGAATTTAGTTAAAAAAGTTTAAATAAATTAAGTAGGAAGGAGTGAAAAAATAATGAAAAATGAGCAAGACGCTATTTTTGCTTTAGATATTGGCACAAGAACAATAGTAGGAGCAATATTAGAAAAAAAGGATGAACAATTAAATTTAAAAGCTTCGGAAGTAATAGAACATAAAAATAGAGCAATGTTAGATGGACAAATTCATAATGTTATGGAAGTGGCTCAGCAGGTAAAAAATATAAAGAATAAATTAGAAGAAAAATGCAATCTCAGCTTAGATAAAGTTGGTATTGCTGCAGCGGGACGAGCCCTAAAAACAGTAAAAAGTTCACATCAAATCGAATTTAAGTCTAAAAAAGAGATTGACCAAGATGATATTAAAGTCTTAGAATTTGGTGCAGTGCAAAATGCTCAACAAAAGTTGGCTTCCAAAGAAACCGAAAATACTGCTAATGGTTATCATTTTGTTGGTTATACAGTATTAGAAAGTAATTTAGATGGAATTGTAGTAGAAAACCTGCTAGGTCAAAGTGGCAAAGTCATGGAAGTTAATGTGATTGCTACTTTTTTACCCCGGATTGTTGTAGACTCATTATTAACAGTAATTAGAGAGGCAGAATTAGAGGTGGATCATTTAACTTTAGAGCCCATTGCTGCTTCACAATTAGTGGTGCCTAAGCAGATGTATAACTTTAATTTAGCATTAATTGATATTGGAGCTGGAACTTCAGATATTGCAATTACTAAAGATGGTTCAATTATTGGTTATGCTATGGTACCAGTAGCGGGCGATGAAATTACGGAATCTATTTGTGAAAATTATATGGTAGATTATCATCATGCAGAAGATATAAAACGTAAGTTGACTACAGAAACAGAAGTAACTATTAAAAACATTTTAGATTTAGAAGAACAGATAGATACTAGTAGTATAATTGAAAAAATTGAAGCTACAGTAGAAAATTTGGCTAAGTTAATAGCTGAAGCAATTGTTAATCTAAATGGTGAACAGCCGCAAGTGTTAATGTGTATTGGAGGCGGCAGTTTAACACCATTATTAGAAGAGAAGTTGGCCCAAACTTTAGAAATGCCAGAGGCTAGAATTGGAATTAAAGATATTCAAAACATTGAGCAGATTAACGGTGAAATTAAAGAGTTAGAAGGAAGTCAAGCTGTAACTCCTTTTGGGATTGCGGTTAGTTCTTATCAAAACAAGAATCGGGCTAATTTCATTGATGTAGAAGTTAACGGGGAACAAGTTCATTTATTTACTTTAACTACTCCTACAGTAGCCGATGCCTTATTAGCTGCTGAAATTGATTTAAAAGCTTTAAAATCTAATCCCGGCATGGCATTATCTGTTGAAGTTAATGGTGAGTTAAAAATGTTAAAAGGTACTATGGGTAAAAGTGGTAAGGTTTTAGTCAATGGAGAACAGGCTGATATTGATGCAGAAATTAGTCAAGGGGATTCATTGATTGTAGAATTAGGAGAAGAAGGTGCTCCTGCTGAAGGTAAAATAAAAGATGTTGTTCCTGATTTGCCAACTCGGAATGTTGAGATTAATGGGACTGCTGTAGAAATAGAGCCTATTTACTATATGGATGGTGAACAAGTAAGCCGCGAGCAGGAATTAAAAGACCGAGCTGAGATAACTTATGATATTTTACAGACAGTAGGGGAAATTATGAAAGAAATTTTAGAAATTCCAGGGCAGCAAGTTAGGTCTCAAGTTGTTAATTATACTCTTAACGGAAAACAGCAGCAATATAAATATAAAAATTATCAAATTTCACTTAATGGACAACAGGTAGATTTAAGTGCTGAAGTTGACCAAGGAGATAAGTTAGTTATTGAAGAAAATAAAATTGCAGGTAAAACAATAAAAAATGTTTTAGACCAAGAGCAGGCTCAAAATAAATTGCAGATTATCTTTAATGGACGTCAGTTAGAAGTACCTAGCATGAATCAAAAATTAATAAAAAATGGGGAAAATGCTCAATGGACTGATGTAGTTAAACCTGGTGATAATATAGAATATCAGCCTGGAGGTATTAAATTAAATCAATTATTAAATCATATTGATTATGATATTTCTAATATTTCTTCTGGAAAATTAGAAGTAAAAAAGAATGGTGAAAGTGTTAAATTCACTGAGGAATTAAATGATGGTGATGAAGTTGAAATTTATGTTGAAAATTCATTAAAAAGTCAGCAGCAGCAGACAAAGGATGAAATTTCTAAATCTGATTCTTTAGTGCAGTTAAAACAAAAGTTGAATCGAAATAAAATAAATTAAAAATATAAAAGATAAAAAAACACCGCTGGAGATTATATAATCTCCAGCGGTGTTTTTTTTAAATCACTTCATTTTTGCAAATACTTTTTTAAGAGTTATAAATAGCCAAACAACCATTAATATTGTAGCGATAGTTTCTGAGATAGGAAATGCATACCATAAAGTAGACAAACCATAATATACGCCTAATAAATACATGATAGGTAGCAATAAAATAATTTGTCGTAAAAATGATAATAATAAACTAGGAAGTCCTTGTCCAATTGCTTGAAAAGTAGTTGAACCAACTATTGCTGGTCCAATAATTGGAAAGGAAATACTAATTCTTCTTAATGCAGTAGAGCCAATTTTAATCAATTCTGGATCTTGATTAAACAATCGAATTAATTCTTGGTCTAAAGCTTGAAATAAAACAAAGCCTAAAGTAGTAAAAGTAGTTGCTACAATAAATCCATATTTAATTGTTTTTTTCATCCGTTGTGGTTTGTTATGCCCATAATTATAGCCGATAATTGGCATGTATCCTTGGGTCAAACCAAACACAGGCAGGAAAACAAAAGACTGCAAACGAAAATAAATCCCCATAGCTGCAATTGCTAATTCGTGATACTGACTAAGAATCCAATTAGCTCCTAAAATCATAATACTTGCTAATAACTGCATGACCATAGCTGGTAATCCTACTTTATATATTTTATAAATAATTGTGGCATCAAATTCAAAATCTCTCATTTTTAATTTAAGTTGGTTTTTATCGCTAAATAAAATAACTGCAATAAAAATGCCGCTGATGAATCTAGCAATTACAGTAGCATATGCTGCTCCAGCAACTCCTAGAGCTGGGAATCCTGCTAGACCAAAAATTAAAAACGGGTCTAAAATGATATTAATTATTGCGCCGATTAACATAGTAATCATCGGAGCAAAAGTATTACCTTCTCCCCGTAAAATATTATTAGCAATCATAGGGAAAAACATAGCTATTGAACCTAACATAATAATTCTAATATATTCTGTTCCTAGAGCAATTAACTCAGGATCATTAGTCAGTAATTCAAATAATTGTTCAGAATAGAAGTACCCAATTAAAGAAAATAGTATACCATAAATTAAAGTTATGGCAATAGTATGTTCAGCAGCATTATCTGCTTGTTGATCTGCCCCTTGTCCTAATAATCTAGAAATTAAAGAACTACTGCCTACTCCTGTACCAACTGCAATAGCAATTAGTAGTATTTGAATGGGAAAGGATAAGGATAATGCCGAGAGTGCTTCCTTACTAAAGCGACCAATATAAATACTATCTACTACGTTATATAAAGCTTGAATAACCATCCCAATAATTGAGGGGACAGAGAGTTTGAATAATAAGGGTAAAATCTTTTCTGTACCTAGACGATCAGACTTTCGTGTTAATTCCATTAATAGTCCTCCTGCTGAATTTATTATATTATATGTATTTACAATTAATAAGTGACGAGCAAAACAAGTTTGAGCTCATCACTAAAAAATTATGAACAACAAAGTAATTATATATTAAATATAATTTAATATCAATTTATAATAAGTAATAATTCACTTTTTATAAAGATTTAGATGGTGTTGGCTTGAAAACAAGAGTTTTTTGAATAGCAGTTAATTGATTATTATCTGCTATTTGCCATAATTTTTTTAATTTTACCGGTAGCGGGACTATTATTTGATCTTCATTTTTTTGTGGGACTTTGTATTTAAATTTTATATGGGGGTTAAAATACTGCCAACTTTCATTCATCAAGAATATTTTTTTATTTTTGATCTTAAAGATATTAAGTAAATCAAGAAGTTCTTTTGTTTCAAAATCAATTTTTGCTAAGTTCAATTCCTGATAAGCAAAGTTTAAAGGAATAGATTCCTGTTGAGGGTAATGACTTAAAACAGCAAGTATTTTTCTTAAAGGAGCAGCTGATTGAGGGATTAAAGTATTTATTGCTGTAATTATTTTTTGCTGATGGGCTTTGGTCAGCCAAGTATAAAAACATTTTTTAATTTTAAGTTCTGAAGATAATAATCTATTGTTAAAACAATAGTTGAGAATATAATTTAATAATTGTTGATTTTTAAATTTAGTACAGTTTATCTGCTGTAGAAAAAGTAATAACTCATTTTTAATATCAATATTTTGTTTAGTATTTAATTTTTTGATCTGAGCTAAAGTTAATATTAAGTAATGGAAAAAAGAAAGATTATTAATTTTATTTTGCTGATAAGATTTTTGAGTATTTAAAATAGTGTTAAGTAACGGTTTTAATTCTTGAAATAAATAGCAAAAGTTATTTCTTTCATAGATTAAACCGTGGTTAAATAAATTACAGTAATTTTCTTCAGCAATACTAGCTTTAGTAATTGATGATGTTGTTAATAATTTTTGTAGTAGTTGTTTATCTGCTGGAGTTAGCTGTGTTGTAAGTAATTCTTGTAGGTAATCGTGATCTAATAATTTCTTTTCAATTTTTTGTGCAACCCAATTACGAGAAAAACCCGGCTGATAAAAGATATTATGTTTAGTAGTTAGTTTTTTTATCTGAGATGCACTTGTTTTTTTTAAATAAGTTGTTAAATTCATTTAAATCCTCCTCTGGCTAAGCGTGTTATAATAATTATTATGTGAGTTAATAATTTTAAATTACTCTATTAGGATAATATTACTAAAGTTTAAATTTATTACTAGAAACATTAGAGTCTGTTGTTCATAAGTATAGGAGTGGAAGATAAAGAAGGGGGATATTAGTAATGACTAATAAACAGGAGAATTGGGAAGAGTTAGCAGAGCAACTAGGTTTAAGTAAAGAATTGATGGCAGAGATGGGAGCAGGTCAATTAACAGCTGAACAACTGCAGATGCTCTATACAATAATTGAATTACATTCAACTGACCACCAGGCTTTAAATAAGCTGTTAAAAGATGTTGGTTTGAATGATGTTTTAGATGAATTACCTCTGGTAGATAAACAAGAAGTAAATCAAAAGAATGATTTTTCAGAATTGATGCAGCAAATAGAAAATATTGTTGCTAAAAAAGACCTTAAATCTCAATGAAAAAGTAATAGTTACTATTTCTAACAAGGAATTATAAAATTTATAAAGAATTAATAAAAATAAGAATAAAATATGCACCAATCTACAAAGGAGGTCAAAATATGAATTTGAACATAGTAATTGGTGGTGAAGCAGGGCAGGGATTAAAAACACTGAGTAATATTTTAAGTAAAACCTTTTTTAAGCTAGGTTATAATATTTATTCTAGTAAGGATTATATGTCTCGCGTTCGAGGCGGGCATAATTTTATGAGTATTAGAATTGGAACTGAAGAGTTAACGGGACCTACTACAGCTGAAGATGTATTGTTAGCTTTAAATGAAGAGACTATTGAACGACATCAAGAAAATGTGACTGAAGATGGAGTAATTATTTATGATGGGACAGTTGAAACTGAGGAACAAGAAATTATTTCTGTGCCTGCTCAAGACATTGCAAAAGATATTGGCAACTCTAAAGTTGCTAATACAGTTTTTGTAGGAGCTTTATTAAAGATATTAGAGCTTGATTTAGATGTTACAGAGAAAATTTTAAAAGAGTATTTTGCTGAGAAAGGTGCTGAAATTGCAGAGGTTAATATAGCTGCTTTACAGCAGGGTTATCAAGCGGTAGAAAATCAATTTTCTTTACCAGAAGTTGAAACAAAAGCTGCAGATGAGATATTAATTAATGGTAATCAAGCTGTAGGTTTAGGTGCTGTAATGGCAGGAGTTAAATTTTATTCTGCTTACCCAATGACGCCTTCTACAGGGATAATGAATTATATTGCTAGTAAAGAAAATGAATTAGGAATTGTAGTTGAACAAGCTGAAGATGAAATTGCAGCAATTAATATGGCAATTGGAGCTTCATATAGTGGAATTAGAGCTATGACTGGTACTTCTGGCGGAGGATTTTCTTTGATGAATGAAGGTTTAGGTTTAGCTGGAATTACTGAAACTCCGCTGGTAATTGCTGAGGTGCAGAGACCCGGACCTGCTACTGGATTGCCAACTAGAACAGGGCAGGGAGATTTATCTTTTGTGATTAATGCTTCGCAAGGTGAGTTTCCATTAATGGTTATAGCACCTAGAACTGCTGAAGATGCTTTTTATCAAACTTTTAGAGCCTTTAATTTAGCTGAAAAATACCAGATTCCAGTTATTATTTTAAGTGATACTTTCTTAGCTGACTCTAAAAAGAATATTGCTGAGTTTGATATAGATAGTTTAGAAATTAAATCTGGATTTATGAGTGCTGAAGAAGCGGAGAAAGTTGAAGATTATAAACGCTATCAAATAACTGAAGATGGTATTTCTCCTTTAGCTTATCCAGGACAATTAGAAGATGATGTTGTGTTGGTAGATAGTGATGAGCATGATGAAGATGGTCATATTATTGAAGATGCAGAAACTAGAGTTAAGATGGTGGAGAAACGGGACCGCAAACTACAGAAATTGGCCCAAGAAGAATTAATTGAGCCGGAGTATCTTGGCCCAGAAGAGATTGATTATTTATTAATCAGTTGGGGTTCTACTTATGGTCCATTATTGGAAGCTAGGGAGTTATTAACAGCTGATGGAGAAACAGTAGGTTTACTATCATTTAATGATTTATGGCCTCTGCCAGTAGATAAATTAGAGGATTTAGCAGCAGGAGATACAGAATTAATAGTTGTGGAAAATAATTATACAGGTCAGTTTGCTAAATTAATTAGAGCTGAGACAGGAATTAAAGCTCAGCATAATATTTTAAAATATGATGGACGACCTTTTACTGGAATAGAAATTTATAATCGAATTAAAAAAGAGGTGATGGAGTAATGGTAGATAAAGCAGTTTATGAAGGGGAGCGAGAAACAGCGTGGTGTCCAGGCTGTGGTAATTTTCCTTTGCGTCAAGTATTAGTTGATGCTTTAGCAGATTTAGACCTTAAACCATCAGAAGTAACAATGTTTACTGGTATTGGGCAAGCACCTAAAATGCCTCATTATATGAAAATTAATGGATTTAACGGTCTACATGGTCGAGCTTTACCGCCTGCAATTGGAATGAGAGTTGCTAATAAAAGCATGAAGGTTATTGTAGAAACTGGCGACGGTAATGCCTATGGCGAAGGAGGTAATCATTTGCTGCATAATATTAGGAGAAATCCTGATTTAGCTCATTTTGTACATGATAATCAGATTTATGGCTTAACAAAAGGACAAGCTTCTCCAACTACAGGAGAAGAAATTGAAACTGTTGTGCAGCCTAATGGAATAACAGCTCAACCATTAAACCCTATTAAATTTGCTGTAAGTTTGGAAGCTAGTTTTGTAGCACGAGGTTTTGTAGGTAATCAAGATAATTTAAAGATGTTGATGCAGGAAGCAATTAAGCACCGTGGTTATGCTTTAATTGACATCTTACAACCGTGTGTTTCTTTCAATAAAGTTAATACTTATCAGTGGTATTCCCAACGTGTTTATGAGTTAGGAGCTGACTATGATCCAACAGATTATGATGCAGCATTAAAAAAGGCAGAAGAATGGGGAGAGGAAATCCCGTTAGGGATTATCTATAAGAATGAAGAGAAGGCAATTTTCCATGATAAAATGCCGCAGATAGATGAACAGCCATTAGTAGAACAAAAGTCTGATCCTCAAGATTTAAAATATTTAGTAGCAGAATTTAAATAAATGATAGAATAGCAATTCTTTAAAGTGCATCCTGTTAATTAGATAGTGAAAAATATTAAAGGAATCTAAACGGCTAATGTTCTAAATAGTTTTGGGCAGAGGCCGTTTAGATTTTTTGATTTTATAAAAGGAGTATGAAAATTTACATAGAAATATTAAAGTTAAGATTTATATAATTTCTATGAAGATGTCAACTTTCTAATACTGATAATGGGAGATGAAAAAATGGATGTATTTGTAGCGCGTCAACCAATTTTTGACGAGCAAGAACAAGTCTATGGCTATGAGTTACTATATCGTGATGGAGTTGATAATTTTTATAATCATATTGATGGTGATGTAGCAACTTCTGAAGTTTTAAATAGCAGCTTTTTTTTAATCGGTATGGAGAACTTAACTCAAGGAAAAAAAGCATTTATTAATTTTACTACTAATTTACTTAAAGACAAAGCTCCTACTATTTTTAATAATCAATTAATAGTTATTGAAGTGTTAGAAGATGTAAAAATAACTTCTAAAATAGTTAATTCGTGTGAAAGCTTAAAAGAAGAAGGCTATACAATTGCTCTAGACGATTTTATTTTTGAACCTCAATATTTACCCTTAATAGATTTAGCTGATATTATCAAAGTTGATTTTTTAGCAACTTCTTCAGAGGAACGAAAAGTACTAGCTAATATTGCTCAAAATAAAGGGATTATGCTTTTAGCAGAAAAGGTTGAAACTAGAGAAGAATTTAATGAGGCGGTTGAGCTGGGCTATGAATACTTCCAAGGTTATTTTTTCAGCAAACCAGTAGTGATGGAAGGTAAAGACTTACCAATTGACCCTTCAAATTATTTTAGGATTTTAGAGGAACTACATAATAGGGTGCCAGATTTAGATAAAATTTCTATGATTTTAGAAAGAGATTTATCATTATCATATAAATTATTAAAGTTGATTAATTCTGCTGCCTTTGCAATTAGAAGAGATGTTGATTCAATTAAAGATGCAGTAACTTTATTAGGGATTAATGAATTTGAAAAATGGATTAATTTAATTATTTTAAAAGAATTAGGTGATGATAAACCTAAAGAAATAATGAGGTTATCTATTTTAAGGGCTAAATTTTGTGAATTAGTAGCCCAAGAATTAGGATTAATGAAAGAAAAATCAAAGTTTTTTATAATGGGGATGTTTTCGCTGCTTGATGTTTTGATGAATAAAGAGTTGGGTGATTTATTAATTGAGTTACCTATTTCTGGAGAGATAAAGACTGCTTTATTGGGTTATAATGGGACTTTAGGTGCTGTATATGAATTGGCGTTAAATTATGAAAAAGCTAATTGGAAAAGAGTAGGAGAGATTATGGATAGATTAGAGCTTGATGACGAAGAAGTAGCAGAATGCTATTTGAACTCTATAAAATGGGCCAATATGGTTTTGAAAGAGAATTTATAATATTTAATAAAATAAATTATTTTAAAATCGCCAGTTATGGCGATTTTTTTCTTTGAAGGATTTAGACTTACAAAATTTAATTAGCAAAGTAACCTCCAAGTTCATAATATAGTAAAAAAGGGGGTTTACTTTTGAGCGATTTAATAGAGCTTAGCTATAATTGTTCTACATTAGAAGATTTTATGGAAAAATTAAAATGTAAGTTGATTACTATAATTTTAAAATCAGGGGGGGAGTGCGGCACTCAAAATTGTTGTTGTTTTCAGAACGGTTATGTTTGCAAAGTAGAAAATGGAGTAGTACTTTTAGTGAGTGAAAATAAGAGTAGAAAAACTTATATTGTGGTAGATGCAATTGCTGCAGTTATTATTAGAGATAAGTGTTCAGATGAAGAAAATTGTTTAGAACAAAATAAGCCTAAAAAAAATAAACAGTTAAAAGAAAAAAATCCAATCTTAAAAGAAGATGGTTGTAGAATCTATGGCTATGGTAGAAAAATAAATATTGATTTTTTAAAAGAAAAGAACAATTTTGCAGTTACAGAAATAAATATAACTGAGCTTTCTGTGTCTTTAAATACACAAAATGAAGAAGCTAATAATCTAATTTACTATTTTCATAAAGATGGGATTAATGATCGGGCAATTGAATTGTTATTGTCCCCAACTGGGGCAGGAAAGATTGATTTAATTACTACTAATAAGTTAAAAACTAAAGCAATAATAAAAGGTACTGCATTAGTATATTTAGATACTAAAAAGCAGGAAGAATATGAATTTAAATTACTGTTAACTGAAGATAGAATTTTAATGAAAATTATTTCTGGAGATGAAATAATAGAAGAGCACAATAAAATTTTAGTAGGAATATGTGATCAGGAAGAACAACCGTTTATGATTAATTAGTAATTCAATAGCAGATGCTTGAGCAGAGGGGGAAAGTGATCTGAATCATTGCTGATATCTTTAATCAACAGGCTTTTAATGCGGAAGAGAAGCAGTTAGAAACAAGTTTGCAACTTTTGATTCTGGAGGAAGAAAAGGTTGTAACATAATATTGTTTCATATCATAATATATGGTAAAGATAAGAAAGGAGCGATTATAAAATGCCTAATAGTGATGGTGGACCTGGAACAACAACTACAAGTATAGCTCAATTATTATGTGTGGAATTTGATATAGAGTATCAAGTTAATGTTAAAAACCCTAAGAATGTTAGTGTAGTTCCAGTTAAATGTCAAGGGGAAGTGGTTTGTGATGAAGGAGAGCAATGTCCAGAGTGCCCTGCTGTAACTAATGAAAATTGTGAGGATAATTGCTAAAATATAATTGAAATTAATTTTCTAATAGTGCTTTTTCAATTTTGAATTATTGGAAAAGCACTATTTATAATTGTATTAAAAAAGGAGAGATTAAAATGAATGATGATTTTCAGAGTATAACTGTAAAATATAAAAGTTATTTTAAAATTAATAACTCTGATTCAGAAGAAATCAATCTTGAGGATATAGATGTAAATGTTAGTACTAATAACTCAGAAAATCAGCAGCTTAAGCAAAGTAAAGCAGAACCTAATTTTTTAGCATTAACAGTTTTTTGGGCTTATTTTAGCGCTTGTCAACAAGGAATGATTAATTTGAATAGTCCAGTTCCTTGGAGGAAATTTGAGAATGAAGAAGACTTTGAAGTTGGTGGTAATGATTTTGATTATGAAGTTTGGTTCAAATTTTTAAATAATATTGTGGACAGTAATTGGTCAGAATGGATTAAAGATCCTCAAAAGATTAAAAAAAGGGCTTTAAGTGCTTATGAGAATGAAAAATTGAAACATATCGCAATGAGATCTTTACAGAAAAAAACTATGTTAAAAGAAAAAAGTTTAAACAAAATAAAAGATTTTTT
>JBNJFD010000040.1:0-12927 GCA_051746525.1 Bacillota bacterium
GGAGCAGAATTAGGAATTAAAAAGGTCAGATTAACAGGTGGAGAACCTTTAGTACGAAAAGACGTTGTTGATTTAGTGGAGATGCTGAATCAAATTCCGAAAATTGAAGAAATTACTTTAACTACTAATGGTATTTTATTAGCAGAACATGCTCAAGATTTGGTGGGAGCAGGATTAGCAAGAGTTAATATCAGTTTAGATACTTTAGATAGAGCAAAGTTTAAAAAAATAACTAGAGTAGGAGAACAACAGCAGGTGTTAGAGGGAATTAAGGCAGCTCTAAAGGTAGGATTAGATCCTGTTAAAATTAACGTAGTAGTAATGAAAGGGATTAATGATGATGAAATCCTTAATTTTGTTAATTTAACTCGGCAGTACCCAGTCCATGTGCGGTTTATTGAATTTATGCCTTCTGGAGATAAAAAATTGGAACAGGAAAAGCGTTATTTAGCAATAGATAAAGTGAAAGAAATAATTACTGAAGAAGAGGAATTATTATTTACTAATTTTGATATAGGAAATGGACCGGCTAATTATTATCAAGTAGAGCAGAGTTTGGGTGCAATAGGCTTTATTAGTCCTATTAGCAATCATTTTTGTAGTGAGTGCAATCGTCTTAGATTAACGGCTACTGGTCAGCTAAGACCTTGTTTAACTAGTGAGCAAGAGATTGATTTAAAAAGTGCTGTGCAAAGTAGCAGCCTTAAAGTTTTAAGAAATAAATTTAAAGAAGCAGCTGTTAGTAAGCCGGCAGCTCATTCATTAACTGATAAAAATGAATTTCAAACTAATATGTCCCAGATTGGAGGCTAAAACATGGAGAAATTTAGTCATTTTGATGAACAAGGCAGATCAAGAATGGTTGATGTTAGTGACAAACAAGATACTAAACGAGTAGCAGTTGCTAAAGGAGAAGTTAAAGTTAGTGCAGAAACATTAAAATTAATCCAGAATAATGAAATTCAAAAAGGTGATGTCTTAGAAGTAGCTCGAGTGGCAGGGATTATGGGTGTTAAAAAGACGCCTGATTTAATTCCAATGTGTCATCCCTTATTAATTAGTGGGATTGATCTTAAATTTAATATTAAAGAAGAAGAACAGATTATAGAAATGATTGCTATTACTAAGATAACTGCTAAAACAGGAGTAGAAATGGAAGCCTTAACAGCAGTATCCGTGGCAGGATTAACTATTTATGATATGTGTAAAGCAGTAGATAAAGGAATAGAAATTGGAGGTATAAAATTGCTTAAAAAAACAGGAGGCAGGAGTGGAACTTATCTAGCTGCTGAATTAAAGGGAGAAGTAATTGCTATTTGTCGTAGTGAAGAAAAAGGAGTCGCTAAACAAGAGATAGCTAGTGGATATTTAAAAGAAAATCATGGTTTAGAAGGTGATGCTCATGCGGGAGATTGGCATCGACAGATTAGTTTATTAGGGCAAGAAGATATTGAGATGATGGAAGAGCAGGGCTTAGAATTAGAATTTGGTGCTTTTGGTGAAAATATAGTTACTGCTGGATTAAAGTTATATGAGTTGCCAGTAGGAACAAAGTTGCAATTTGAGAATGGGATTTTATTAGAAGTAACTCAAATTGGGAAAGAGTGTCATGACCACTGCGAAATTTATCATCAGGTAGGAGAGTGTATTATGCCTAAAAGAGGTATTTTCGCTAAAGTATTAGCAGGTGGCAAATTAGAAAGAGGAGAACAAATTGAGGTGGTAATAGATGATTAAAGTTGGAGTGTTAACTTTAAGTGATAAAGGAGCTGCAGGAAAGCGGGAAGATAAAAGTGGACCATTGATTGAAGAGTTAGTGGCAGAAATTAATGGAGCGGTAAAATATTATAAAATAATTTCTGATGAGAAGGAATTAATTATTAAAGAGTTAACTAAAATGGTAGTTGAATTAGAATTAGATTTAGTTTTGACCACAGGAGGAACTGGATTAGCACCACGAGATTTTACTCCTGATGCTACTAAAGAAGTAATTGAGAAAGAAGTGCCGGGGATTCCAGAAGCAATGAGAGCAGTTAGCTTAGAGAAAACTAAAAAAGCAATGTTGTCTAGAGCAGTTGCTGGAATTAAAGACGAGTCGTTAATTATTAATTTACCAGGCAGTCCCAAAGCAGTACGAGAGTGTTTAGAAGTGGTATTAGAAGTAATTCCCCATGCAGTTGAACTATTAAAAGATCAAGTTGAGGATTGTGCAGAAACAAAATAATTAATTTAGAAAAGGAGTTTAGATTATGACAGCAATGTTAGCAGTAGTGGGGTGGTCTAATTCAGGGAAGACTACTTTTATTACTAAATTAATTCCTGAATTAAAGCAGCGAGGTTATAAAATAGCAACTATTAAACATAATGCTCATAAATTTAAAATAGATAAGCCTGGCAAAGATAGTTGGCGTCACCGTCAGGCAGGAGCAGAAACAGTGGTTTTATCTTCTGTAGATAAAGTAGCAGTGATTAAAGAAGTAGAACAAGAAATTAAAGTAAAACAGTTAGTAGAACAATATATAGCTGATGAATTTGATTTAGTAATTATAGAAGGTTATAAAACAGGAGATACTCCTAAAATAGAGGTTTTTAGACCTGAATCTTATGAGCAGCCAGTGTTAGAGGAAACACAGGTTTTAAAGCGAATAATTAATAATTTTGCTGAACCTGAGGGTATAGCAGCAGAAGCAGCAGCAGCGGCAGATTTGATTGAAAGAGAACTTTTTAATTAACTGTAAAGATATTGAGATTATTAAATTTGAAATATTTAGTAAATAGTTGTATACTTATAGCAAAGGGATAATAATAATTGTTATTAATTTGTGAATAAATCTTTGATAAAGTAGATTATTTTTTACTTAGTGGAAATAAAAGGGCAATTATTTTAGAGTTAATCCTAAAAAAAAAGCTAATAATTAAGCAGTTAAGAGGCGGTTATTATGGTTAAGAAATTAGTGGAGTTGGATAAAAAAGAAATAGCTATTTTAGTTCTGGTTTTTATTGCAATTTTGCTGTTAAATCTACCGATATTATATTATGTGAGAGATATGAGTTATCAAGATACAAAACAAAAGATGGAATTTGAATTAAGAGAAACTTATCAAGAACTACAGGATAAAGTTTTCTATCGAGTTAGAGATTCTATTAATGTGTTAAGTAAAAATGAAGAATTAATAACTATGCTTGCTAATGAGAATAATTCTGATTTAAATGGTCATCATGTCCAATTTTTGTTGGATAATACTGAAAACATACTGAATGCTGATACAGTTTATGTAATGAATAACCAAGGAAAAGTTGTAGCAGGGACTACTTATGGGACTACAGATAAAACTTTTGTAGGAGAGAATTATAGTTTTCGTCCTTATTTTCAAAGCTCTATTGCTGGTGATGCTAGTATTTATGGAGCAGTAGGAACTACCTCAGGTGCAAGAGGAATTTATTTTAGCAGTCCGATTAGAAATGATGGTGTAGTTATTGGAGTATTAGTTGCTAAAGTAGGATTGGAAGAAATTGATGCTTTATTAGATAAATCTGATAACCCAGTTATGATTTTATCTCCTGATAAAGTTGTTTTTGCCAGCAATAAACAAGAGTATATGTATAAACTTCTAAAAGAAAAAGATGAGCAGATAGATATTACAGATGAACTTAAGGAACAATTTTCTCAAAAGACGATTAATCCATTAAATATTGAGACGAGAAAGGATGAAATTGAATTAAAGGGTGAAGAATATTTATTTGACTCTCTTGACTTAAATATTCAAGGCTGGGAATTGATGACTTTTAAGCCTGTTGAGGAATTCTTCTATACTGATAGAGGGAGAAGATTATCCTTTTTTATTTTAGTAATTACATTATTGTTAGGAGTTATCATTTTAGCTTTATTAGTTAATAGATTTTACAAGTTAAAATTAGAAAATAGATTAAGAACCTTTTCTAAAATTGTAGAGCAAACTCCTTTAGCAGTAGTTATTACAGATTTAGACGGAACTATAGAATATGTTAATCAAGCTTTTGAAGAAGTAAGTGGTTATAGCAGCCAAGAAGTTATTGGTGAAAATCCTAGCATTTTAAAAAGTGATAACCATGATGAAGAATATTATCAAGAAATGTGGGAAACAGTTCTTGCTGGAGAAACTTGGGAAGGTGAGTTTTATAATCAGCGGAAAGATGGTTCTTATTATTGGGAGAAGGCATTAATTACACCGCTATTTAATAAAAAAGGTGAAGTTGAATTACTAATTGGAATTAAAGAAGATATTACTGAAGAGAAAGAATTAAAAAAAGAACTTGAATTTTTTGCCGAGATGGATAAATTAACTCAAGTATATAACAGAAGAGCAGGTTATCAAATTTTGCAGCAGACTAAAGCGGAAGCCGATAGAGAAAATAAATCTTTTACTATCTCTTTTATAGATATCAACAATTTAAAAGAAGTTAATGATGTTTATGGACATGAAGCAGGAGATGAATTAATTGTTACAGTAGTTGATGTTATTAAAAATATTACTCGTGATTCTGATTGTATACTTAGATTCGGTGGTGATGAGTTCTTAATTATTTTTGATGATTCTGAGTACGAAGAAGTAAATAAAATTATGGAGCGAATTCAAAATAAATTAGAAGAACTAAATCAAACTGGAAACTATGATTATCAGTTGAGTATTAGCTATGGGATAGAAAATTATAATCCTAATAAAGAAGATCTTGAGGTAGATCAATTGATTTCTCGAGCAGATAAGAAAATGTATCAATTTAAACAAGAATATAAAGAAGAACATGACTTGCCTCAAAGATAAGTTGGATAATTAACAAAAATAATTTATAATAATGGCAGAAGGAGAAAATATAGTGTGAATTGAATTGTGTTTTCTTCTTCTGTTTTTTATTGTTTTTTAATTTTTGATTTGAGTTGCTAGCTCAGAGCTTATTTCTAAGAGTTATTAAAATAAGGGGGATGATGATGGAAGATAAAGATTTATTAATGTGTGAAGAATATTGTCCAAACTTAAAAAGAATTGAAGAGGTTAAAAGTGAGGAATTAACTGAAAATGCAATCGAGAGATTGGCAAAAACTTTTAAAGTGTTAAGTGACCCCACGAGAATTAAAATAATTAATGCTTTAGCCAATCAAGAACTTTGTGTTTGTGATATTTCAGAGTTATTAGAGATGAGTCAATCAGCTATTTCCCATCAATTAAAGAAATTAAGAGAGCTTAAGTTAGTCAAATATAGAAAAGAGGGAAGAACGGTTTATTATTCTTTGAATGATTATCATATATTTCAGCTATTTAGTCAAGGCTTGGCCCATGTTACAGAAGAAAATGATTGACTGTTGACAACAATATAGCTGTGAAGTATAATATATATGAATAAGCGCTCATATATTTTTTTATTTAATATATGAATGCGTGCTCATATATCAGGAGGGTGTTAGTTATGGGAAATAACCTAAAAAAAGAAATACTAATTTTTGAAGAGTTGCAGTGTGCTAGTTGTGCTAATAAGATTGAAGCTCAAGTACAACAATTACCAGAAGTTGAAACAGCTAAATTGAATTTCAGTATGAAAAGAATAGACATTGAATTTAGGGGAGCGGAGGAAGAACTGGTTCAAAAGATCTCTAAAATAGCTAATGATATTGAGCCAGGAACTACAGTGAAATTGAAAGATGCTGCGAGTAAAAAACATGAGCTTAAATTAGAAGGGCTATCTTGTGCTAGTTGTGCTGCTAAAATTGAAGATAATATTAATCAGTTAGAGCAGGTAAGCCAAGCTAATTTGAATTTTTCTTCTAAAAAATTAATTGTAGAAGTAGATAATGCAACGATTAGTCATAAAATAATTGCTGAAGCTAAAAAAATAATTAATAATTTAGAACCAGATGTAATCATTAAAGAAGAAACAACAGCAGCATTCAATGAATCTCCTAGTGCTTTTAATCAAACAATGAAAAAAGAAGTTGGTAGATTAGCAAGTGGTGCGCTATTTTTTATAGCTGCCTTAATTTTGGATTTGGATTTTAGCGGAGAATTGATTTTATATGGGGCAGCATATTTAATTATAGGGTATAAAGTATTAACAAAAGCTATTAAAGACATATTTAAAGGACAATTATTTGATGAGAATTTTTTAATGACTATTGCTACTATAGGAGCTTTTGCAATTGGAGAATTTCCTGAAGGAGTAGCAGTGATGCTATTTTATGAAGTTGGAGAATTATTTCAAGATTTAGCTGTAAATAGATCGCGGAATTCAATTCAAGAATTAATGGATATTAGACCTGATTATGCTAATTTAAAAGAAAATGGAGAAGTAAAAAAAGTAGATCCTAATCAGGTGGGCAAAGGAGAGACAATTATAGTTAAAGCTGGAGAAAAGGTTCCTTTGGATGGAGAAGTTATAAAAGGGGAAGCTATGATTGATACTGCTGCTTTAACAGGAGAATCTGTACCTCGCAAAGTTAAAGCAGGTGAAGAAATATTAAGTGGTTCAATTAATAAAAATGGTTTATTAACCATCAAAGTTACTAAAGAGTTTGAAGAGTCAACAGTTAACCGAATTTTAGAGTTAGTAGAAAATGCTGCAAGTGAGAAAGCTCCTACAGAGAATTTTATTACTAAATTTGCCCGTTATTATACTCCAGGAGTAGTAATAGGTGCTTTAGCGTTAGCTTTGATTCCGCCTTTATTTATAGCAGGAGCATCTTTTAGTGATTGGATTTATCGAGCTCTTATCTTTTTAGTTGTTTCTTGTCCGTGTGCTTTGGTAGTTTCTATTCCCTTAGGATTTTTTGGTGGAATAGGTTCAGCTTCTAAAAAAGGTATTTTAATTAAAGGTGGTAATTATTTAGAAGCTTTAAATGAATTAAAAACAATAGTTTTTGATAAAACAGGGACTTTAACAGAAGGGACTTTTGCTGTTAAAAATATTGTTTCAGCTGAAGGATGGAGTGAAGAAAAAGTTTTAAAATTAGCGGCGGTAATAGAAAGCAATTCAAATCATCCAATTGCTAAATCGATATTAGAAGCCTATCAAGGCCCTAAAATTAAGAAAGATCAGATTGAGAATTATCAAGAAATTGCTGGTAAAGGATTAAGTATTGATTATCAGGGCCAAGAAATTGTGGCAGGCAATCATAAATTGATGGAGGACAAAAGTATAGATTATCAAGAAGCAGTACAAGCTGGAACAATAATTTATATTGCTATAGGGGGAGAATATATTGGTTATATTGTAATTGACGACCAAATTAAAGCAGATAGCAAAACAGCCTTAGCTGAATTAAAAGAATTAGGAGTAGAAAAATTAGTGATGCTAACAGGAGATAATGAAGCAGTAGCTAATCGAGTAGCTGATAAATTAGGTATTGATGAATATTATGCTGAATTATTACCAGATCAAAAGGTAGATAAGATGGAAGAAATATTAGAGGAGCAAACTGCAAAAGCTGCGTTTGTTGGCGATGGTATTAATGATGCTCCAGTTCTAGCTAGGTCAGATATTGGTGTTGCTATGGGTGGTTTAGGTTCTGATGCAGCAATTGAAGCAGCAGATATTGTGTTGATGAAAGACAAACCATCTAATTTAACAGAAGCTTTAAAAGTTGCTAAGTTTACTAGAAAAGTTGTCTGGCAGAACATTATTTTAGCTTTAGGAGTCAAAGGTTTAGTTTTAGGATTAGGAGCCTTTGGTTTAGCTACAATGTGGGAAGCTGTTTTTGCTGATGTAGGAGTTGCTTTATTAGCTGTTTTAAATTCTATTCGAATAATTAGGAATTAGTTATTATAGATAAGGCTTGCCCTGTGGAGCGTCAACTAAAGGATAAAAGGAAAAGCAAAAAAGCAGGTGGCTCGTTTGAGCCACCTGCTTTTTTTGTTTGTTTTTAGTTCATAGAGCAAAGCTAATAGTTTGAAGCTCTTAAACAAATGTTTTAGCAATTTTTTTAATAAAATCAGAATCTGTTTTATCCATCATCCATTGTTCGGCAACCCTTTTATTCATCAAAGATAAAGTAGGGAAAGAATGCTGAGTCATCATAATATCAAACATGCTGATATCATGTTGAATAGCTAAAACCCATTCATGAATTAATTCACTGGCTGATTCCCCTACTACAGTAGCACCGTAAATTTTTCCTTTGCTATTAGTAATAACTTTAACAAACCCTTTGGGTTTGCCATCAGCAATTGTTCGACCATAATCAGCATACATTTCTTTGACCACTTGATAATCAAATCCTTTTTCTGCTGCTTCCTGTTCAGTTAATCCTGCTTGAGCAACTTCTGGTTTAGTAAATACAGACCAAGGAACTACATAATCATCAACTCTAAATCTTTTAAAAGGCAGCGGGTTAATAGCATTCATTAGTGCTATCATCCCTTGGTGCATTGCTGCATGAGAAAATTGGGCAAGACCATTACAATCTCCGACAGCGTAAATCCCTTTTACATTAGTTTCTAGTTCTTGATTAACAGGAATACCCTGCTTATTATATTTAATTCCTGCATTATCTAATTTTAAAGGGTCTAAAATAGGTTGTCTTCCTGTTGCTACTAATATTTTATCAGAAGTAATACATCCTTTATCAGTTTGAGTACAAATCCGACCATTTTTTTCTTCCACTTTTTCTATCGGAGTATTATTATAAACGGAAATACCTTCTTCAGCAAAACTGTTTTCTAATAATTTACCTGCTTCCTCGTCACCAGCTGGAATTAAATGGTCATCAATTTGAATAATATTAACTTCAGAACCTAAACGAGCAAAGGCTTGTGCCATTTCAGAACCAATTGCACCACCACCAATAATAGTTAATTCTTCTGGAACCTCTTTTTGAGCAAATAAATTTAGGTTAGTTAATTGTGGTACATCTTCGATACCAGGAATAGGAGGAATAAAAGGCTTTGTACCTGTAGCAATAAAAATATTATCGCTACTATATTTATTGCCTCCTACTTGAACAGTATTTTGGTCAACAAACTCAGCAGCACCTTCATTTAAAATTAAGTCAGCCTTTTCAAAGGCTTTCATAGTTTTAGAACCGCTAATCTCATCTAATTTATCTCTAACTATTTCTAATGGATTATCAACTTCAGTTTCTCCCTGAAAATTGATCCCGTATTTGGCTAAATTTTCTGTTACTTCATTCATTTCGCCTGCTTTTAACAGTGCTTTACTAGGTATACAACCATAATTAAGACATTCGCCACCAACTTTGTGTTTTTCGATAGCTAAAACATCTAAATCCATATTAGAAGCCATAGCTGTAACAGCCATGCCAGCTGGCCCCATACCAATAACAATTAAATCATATTTTTTCATTTAAAATCCCCCTTCGGATTAATAATGCTATATTAGCATATTACGATATTATAATATAACATTTTGGGTTGTTTTGCAAGTTTAATTCTGTTTTTGTTCCGCGAGCTGAGTTGCGAAAAACAATAGAATCTAAGGATAGAATAGAAGAAATTGAAATATTACTCAATAGTATCACTATAGTTCATTCCCCTCAGAGACCCGCTAGTGAAGGTAGGAGACCATCTTTAGAACCTCCAGAATTAAAACCCCCTGAAGAAGAATCAGAAAAGAAAAAATAATTTAATGCATATTTTGTTCTTAAAATCAACATGATAATAATGAATTAATAGGAAATGGGGGTTAAAAATGAAAAAGAATTTATTTATTCTAATTATTTTATTAGCTGTGTTTAGTATAGTCTTCTATAATTTTATGGGACAGGATAATTTGCAAGAGAGTGAAGCTGCTACTGCAAGTTTTTGGAGTTTGTCTCCAACAGCAAGATTAATGGCAAGAACTATTTCTGCTGAAGCAAGGGGGGAACCTTTTGTAGGTCAAGTGGCGGTAGGAGCAGTGATTATGAATCGAGTTCGTAGTTCTAGGTTTCCAAATACTATCTCTGGAGTTATTTATCAACCTTGGGCATTTACTGCAGTTGCTTATGGTCATATTTGGAATCACACCCCTAGTTCTACTAGTGTACGAGCAGCAATTTCAGCTTTGAATGGTTGGGATCCCACTTATGGGTCAATTTATTATTATAATCCTGCTGGTGTTTCAACTTATTGGATTTATTCACGGCAAGTAGTGCGGAGAATTGGAAAACATATTTTTGCTAGATAAGGGGTGCTTATAGTGGAGTTTAAAAATGTGAACAAACATTTAATAGGTGTAGTTTTTTTAGCTCTTCTTTTAACAGCTGTAGGTTATTGGGGGTATAGTAAATATATTATTAGTCAGCAGTTAAAAAGTGAAGTAAATAATAGATATGAATATGCTTTTCAAGGTTTAAATCATCATATAGATGCATTAGAGTCAGAATTAGGAGCATTGCTAATTTCTCAATCTGCTAATAATGTATCAATTAATTTATCAAATGTTTGGCGTTCAGCTTATTCTGCTCAAGAAGATATTGGGCAGTTACCGATTACTAGTGATGCAATGAATAATGTTAAATATCTGCTTGCTGATGTATTAAAATATACTAATCATTTAGATAAAAAAATTGCGGAGAAGAATTTAACAGAAGAAGATAAAAATATGATTAATAAGTTTTATGAGCAAATTGGTGTTATAAATGTTAATTTACAAAAGATTCATTCTGAAATGGATAAAGAAAAATTTAAATGGTATGATAAGAAAAGAGTTAAAATTAATGAAGAAGGTCAAGATTATTCTGCCACTCCTTTGAATAGCCTTTTTAAATTAGATCAACAAATAGCTGTAGATAGTTTCCAAGTAGATTTGGAAAAGATAATGCCTAATTATAAAAGGCTAAACCAGCGTAATGATGTGTTGTCTAGTTTAGCTAAAGTAGAAGCTGCTACTATTGACCAGGAGGAGGCAGTAAAAATAGCTAAAAGTTTTATTAAAAATCCAGATGATTATAATTATGAAGTTAAAGAGAAAAAAGGGGTCAAACTAAAAGCTGCTCAAAAAGCTAAAGTTAAAGTTCCAGCCTATGAAGTTAAGGCAATTCATAAAGATAATTCAGATGAAATTGTGTATGCAGATGTAAGTAAAAAAGGTGGTAAAATAGTTTGGATGTTAAAGAAAAGAGATTTAGGGGATAAAAAGATTAATTATCAAGAAGCTGAAAAGAGTGCTTTGGAGTTTGTAAGAAAGAATAGGTATAATAATATGAGTGTTAGTTCCCGGCATTCCTTTAATGATTTTTTAATAGTTTCTTTAATTCCAGTTCAAAATAAAGTATTAATTAAACCAGATTCAGTAACAGCAGAAGTAGCTTTAGATAATGGAGAAGTAGTTGCTTTTAATGGTATTAATTATTTGTTAAAGCATAAAACTAGAGCAGAAGATAAATTAATGCCTAAGTTAACTCTATCTGAAGCTGAAAATAAGATTAGCAATAGGTTAAATTTAACTAAAGAGCCGCGGTTGATAATAGATAAGATAGATAACCAAGAAAAATTATGTTATGAATTCATAGGTAAAATTAAAGATGGGAAACGTCAGAATCATTATCTAATTAAAATTAATGCCAAAACCGGGCAAGAAGAAGAAATAAAAGGAACAGAACAAGATATTTATAAAGAAGAAAATAAATAATTGCTATAAAGTACACTTTCTGTCTAAAAGTATATAATTATTATAGCAGCATATAATTATAGCATTAAAGAATAATCAGGAGGTGTGCTGGATGGCTGTAGTGAGTGTAGGTAGTAGCAACTATAGAGATTGTTTGCAGCAAAGATTTGCAGTAGAAGCTGAAATATTAAAGCAGGATAATATAATAATTGAAGTAAATCCTATAAAACAGGGAGATAAGATTTTTTTTGAATGTTCTACTGCTAATGGTGCTGTAATCTTTCAGGTGTTAAAAGAATTTATTGCTAATGTCTTATCTGATATAATAATTAATTATTTAGAGATTGACCTTCTTTATAAATTAGTAAACGTTAATTGTAAAGATTTTAATCAAGTAGAAAAAGAAGACATCATTAATTTAGTTTTAGATAGATTAAATATAGCTGAAAAAGGAGAACATCAGATTAGCACTAAAATAAAGCGTAAAAATAAAATTTTATTAGAAATAATAGATTATATAGAAGATAATAAAGAGATTATTTTAGAAGGATTTGTTAGGTTTAGATTAAAAAAATACTTAACAAAGTTAGAAGTAACAGTAAAAAAAGCTTTAGAAGAGTATAAAGTAGAAAAAGAGTATAAAGGAGTCATTCACTTATTAAAATATTATTTAGATGCTCAGCAAGAAACAAATAAATTAGTTCATGTAATTAAAATAAATGAGCATAGATTTGAACTGTTAGACCAGCAAAAAAACATAATAGAAAATCCATTTTTCAATAAAAGCATTTTCAAAGAGTTAGAACAAAGATTAGAATATGAAGGATTATTAATGAGGGCTTTAATAACTATTGCTCCTCAAGAAATAATAATTCATTTCAAAGAACCTGTTGAATTAGTTAAAAAGCTGGAAGAAGTTTTTGCTAAACAGATTTCAATTTGCTTAGGATGTAGTTATTGTAAAATTGAAAATTATAAAACATTAGAAGAAAAATCAAAAGAAGAAAAATCAAAAAATGAATCTTGACATTATTGGAGATTAAAAGTATAATTAACAACAAGGATAATTTAAATGAATACCGTTTAATAACAAAGAAGAGGACGAGTAAATTAGTTTTTCCTTATCAGAGAATGGGAACTGTTAGCTGGGAGTTTCCTAAGGTAAGCTAGTTGAATACCCCCTTGGAGTTGGTAGCTGAATTTTTTAGTAAGCTTACCCGGCAGTCCTGTCGTAAATTAGGGTCATAAGTGAATCTATATTATTATAATATAGATTAAATAGAGTGGAATCGCGAGTCCCTCGTCTCTAAAATTTAGAGCGAGGGTTTTTTTGATTTTAAAATAAAATTTTAG
>JBNJFD010000041.1:0-2113 GCA_051746525.1 Bacillota bacterium
CTCTTGTTTTTACTCTTCACTCTTTACTCTTTACTCTTTACTGATTACTGATTACTGATTACTGATTACTGATTACTGATTACTCCCCTAGTTACCCAATTAATGCTTTAACCTTCTTTCCAATATCAGGGCTCCGCATCAATGCTTCTCCTATTAATACACCATCTATTTTATGCTCTTTCAATAATTCAATATCTGAACGATCTTTAATCCCGCTCTCACTAATTACTACTTTGTCATCAGGGATTAACCTTTTCAAACCTAAAGTGGTAGCTAAATCAACTTCAAAAACTTTTAAATCTCGATTATTAATTCCAATAATCTCAGCATCTAGATTTAAAGCAGTTTCTAATTCACGTCGATTATGAACTTCTAGCAGTACATCTAATTCTAATTCTTGGGCTAATGTCATATATTCAGCTAATTCTGCCTCACTTAAAATAGCAGCAATTAATAACACAGCATCTGCTCCATAAGCTCGGGCTTGATATATTTGATAAGGATCAATAATAAAATCTTTTCTCAATAACGGAAGTTCAACTTTTCCCCGCACCTGATTTAAATAAGCTAATTGCCCTTGAAAAAATTCTTCATCCGTTAAAACTGACAATGCATCAGCTCCCGCTTCTTGATACTCTTCTGCAATTTCAAGAGGTTTAAATTCATCTCGAATCACCCCTTTAGAAGGTGATGCTTTTTTAATTTCAGCAATTAAGCTTATCTCCCCAGCTGCTAAAGCATCTTTAAAATTTCTAGTAGAACCTACCTTAGAAATTTTATTTTGCAGCTGTTCTATACTCTCCTGCCCTTTATCCTGCTCTACTACCCGCTTCTTCTGCTCTACTATCTTATCTAAAATCAATTTTAGTCCTCCTTTAAAAACAATTGAGAATTGAGAATTAATTCAAATTCAAAACCTAGACTTGGCAGTGCCAAGTCTCTACTCATTACTCATTACTTCATTACTCTTTACTCTTTACTCATCACTCATCACTCTTTACTCATTTCTCATCACTCATCACTCATCACTCGTCACTGCTTTACTATTACTGCTTTACTGTTATTGCTTTACTTTATATTCATTGCTTACTTTGATTAATTGTTCTAACTTTTCTAATGCTAATCCTTGGTCAATTACTTCAGCAGCTAATTGCACACCAGATTTTAAATCATTTACTTTGCCTGCTGCCGCTAAAGCTGCTGCTGCATTTAATAGCACAATATCTCTTTTTGGCCCTTGTTTACCACTTAATATATCTCGAGCAATTTGAGCATTCTCTTCTGGTCCTCCACCACTTATATCTTCTTTAGTAGCTTCTTTTAAGCCAATATCAGCCGGATTAAGATAATAAGTTTCCACTTCTCCATTCTTCAAACGGCTAATCTTGGTTTCTCCTACTGTCGATAATTCATCTAACCCCACTAAACCATGAACTACAAAAGCTGATTCTACATTCAAATTATTTAATGCATGAGCAATAGGCTCAGTTAAATCTGGATCATAAACTCCTAGCAATTGAATCTGAGCTTTAGCTGGATTAGTTAAAGGTCCTAATAGATTAAAAATAGTCCGGACACCGATCTCTTTTCTAGGGCCAATAGCATATTTCATTGCTCGATGAAAAGTAGGTGCATATAAAAATCCAATTCCTATTTTATCAATACATTCTCCTACTTGATCAGGAGTTATATCAAGGTTAACTCCTAACTTTTCTAAAACATCTGCGCTTCCACTCTTACTAGAAACAGAGCGATTACCATGTTTAGCTATTGGCATCCCTGCTCCAGCTACTACAAAAGCAGTGGTCGTAGAAATATTGAATGTGTCTAACTTATCTCCCCCAGTTCCTACAATATCAATTAATTTATCCTGATTAGTTTTAATCGGGGCGGCCTTTTGTCTCATTACTTGCGCTGCTCCTGTTATTTCTGAAATTGTTTCACCTTTCATTCTTAAAGCCGTTATATACCCTGCAATCTGAGCATCAGTAGCTTCTCCGCTCATAATCATATCCATCATTTGTTGACTCTCTTCAACTGATAAGTCCTGACCAGCAATTACCTTAGAAATTTCTCTTCTCATCTCATCTCAACTCCTCGATTTATTAATGGA
>JBNJFD010000041.1:2213-11064 GCA_051746525.1 Bacillota bacterium
TACTCATCACTCATCACTCATCACTCATTGTATTTGTGCTTTATTGTTTTATTGTCCATTCTCCATTATCAATTCTCAATTGCTTTATTCTCAATTACAAGGAACTTCTTAAGAATTTCCTTGCCCTGTTCTGTCATAATTGATTCTGGGTGAAACTGCAGCCCATATAAACCCTGTTCTTGGTCTTCAATCCCCATCATCAATCCTTCCTTAGTACGGGCTATAATTTTAAAATTATCTGCTAAACTCTGCTCATCTATTACCAAAGAATGATATCTTGTGGCTTCAAACTCTCCTACATCTTCTAAAAAACAATTTTTTTCTGTAACTATCGTAGCTGTTTTACCATGCACTAGTTCAGGGGCATTAATAATTTCTCCACCATAAGCTGCTCCAATAGTTTGATGTCCTAAGCAAATCCCCAAAATTGGAATTTCTCCTGCTAATTCTTTGACTACAGCTAATGAAACTCCTGCATCATCAGGACGTCCTGGTCCTGGTGAAATAACAATTTTATCAGGACTTAACTCTCTTATCTGTTCAACGGTTATCTGGTCGTTTCGTTTAACTTCAATCTCATAACCTAATTCCCCAATATACTGCACTAGATTATAAGTAAAAGAATCATAATTATCAATTACTAAAATCAAGTTCACCACCGCCTTCTGCTAATCTAACAGCTTCTAATAAAGCACTAGCTTTATTTAAAGTTTCATGATATTCAGATTCTGGGTCAGAATCTGCAACTATTCCTGCTCCTGCTTGAACATAGGCTTTATCATCTTTAGTCAAAATAGTTCTAATTGTGATACAGCTATCTAAATTACCAGAATAACTAAAATAGCCAATACTACCAGCATAAGGACCTCTTTTAGTTGGTTCTAACTCATCTATAATCTCCATTGCTCTAATTTTAGGAGCCCCAGAAACTGTTCCTGCCGGAAAACAAGCTTCTAAAGCCGAATAAATATCATCATCGTCACTTAATTTTCCTTCTACATTAGAAACTAAATGCATTACATGGGAATAATATTCAACTTCCATTAATTCAGTAATATCCACTGTCCCATATTTACTAACTCGCCCTAAATCATTTCTTCCTAAATCAACTAACATTGTGTGTTCTGCTCTTTCTTTTTCATCTGCTAACAAATCTTGAGCTAGCTCCTGATCTTCTTGGGGATTAGCACCTCGTTTTCTAGTCCCTGCAATAGGTCTTGTTTCTACTTCTTCCCCTTGGGCTCTAACTAATAATTCTGGAGAAGAGCCAACTAACTCAAAATCAGCAAAATTAAGATAATACATATATGGTGATGGATTTAACCTTCTTAATTGTCGATAAATTGAAAAAGAATCACTGCTAATAGGAACTTCTAACCGCTGTGAAAATACTGTTTGGAAAATATCTCCCTGCCTAATATAATCTTTAATCTGCTGAATGCTATTAATAAATTCTTTCTTACTCATATTAGAATGTGCCGTTAACTCTTCATCTCCAAATTGCTGTTCTTTTGGGTTAGGAACAGGTTGCTCCAATTTTTTTATCACTTCTTCAATTTTCTCCAACCCTCGTTGATAATCTTCTTCAGGATTATCTCCAACTTTAACATTAGTTACTACTTTCATATTATGATGTAAATGGTCAAAGATTAATACTGTATCACTTAGTACAAATAACATTTCTGGAACTTCTAAATCATCTAAATTAGTTTGGGGAATATTTTCAAAATATTGTATTACATCATAACCTAAATAACCAACAGCTCCACCATAAAACAGTGGCAAATCATCTACTTCTACAGCCTGATACTGTTCTAAAACATCTTCTAAATCTGCTACAGGATTAGCTGTTTTTTTATTGGTAATCACTCTGCCGGTTTTATCTCGAACTTGAAATTGATCGTCTTTACAACTAACTACTCCATGATAATCAATTCCAATAAAAGAATATCTCCCCACCTGTTGACCCTGTTCCACACTTTCTAATAAATAAGAGTAATCTTTATCTCCTAATTTCATAAAAGCTGATACTGGAGTTTCTAAATCCGCTGACAACTCTTTATAAATGGGCACTAAATCTCCTTCTTCACTCAGCTCAACAAACTCATCTCGTCTCGGCTTATACATAATCAACACTCCATTTCTAGATTTTAACTGTATCATAGCTAATTAAAAAAGAGCCAACAGACGCGAGTCCATTGGCCCTTAATATCAAAAATTAGGTACACTTATCCCTAATCTCATCTAGCCTCATCTCATCTCACCTCATCTAATCTCGTCTAAAATATTAAATTTTATAATCTATTTCCCTCAGCTAAATTACTCTCTCAGCTAAACTATTTATCTCTAATCTTTTTCTATCTATACTTGTTTTGACCCTAACTCTCAACTTTCAATTCTCAACTATAAACTATAATATATACTATTCTGATTCAACTGTTCCATGTTCAGTAATTATTTCTGCATTTCCTCTAATCTTAATTGCAGAAGTGTTCTCTGTAAACTGCGCCACCATAACTTCACCTTCATCTAACTTTTCTGTATGATGAAACTTAGTCTCTTCTCCTCTAGTTAAACCAATAATTGTAACTCCATTTTCTAAAGCTTTAACAACTACATAATCTTCATTAGCCATCATCTCTCAACTCACCTCAACTCATCTCAATTTAGTTATTCTTATCATAACGTAGAATTTGAATCATGTCAAGATAAAATTATAAGCCTTCTGCTATTCAACTATATCAGGCAACTGCTCACTAACTATAAATTGTACATCTCCAAACTCTAACTCTAGGGAAATAAGATAAGCTTGTTCTGAAAATTTAAAAGTTCCATTTCCAATAGGAACAGGTGGCTCTAAATCAAGCTTAATTCCTTGATCAGAACAATTAACTACAAATATGCCATTAAGCAAATTCATAAATTCTGCTACTGAATCTTGTACAAGTTCTGTTACTTCCTCAAAGCTCATATCTGCATACTGGCTACCAAAATCAACAAACTCATTTTCTTCTGCTACAACTGCAGTAAATAAATTTCTACTGCCAGCAGCTTGTTGATAAGCACCCCAAGTTACATCAAATTTTTCTATAACCTTCATCTCTTTTATTCGAAACTTAGTACTTATAAATCTAACTATATTTTTAAGTACTAAAGTAGCATAATCTTTATAAAATTCATTTGCTTCAGCTGATCCAAAGTCTAAAAATGAATCAACAATTTTTTCAATATTATTCTTTTTAACAGCTTCAAATTCTTCATCAGTCAATTCATTTTCTTCTTTATAATTTTGATAAGTTTTTTCTAATTCACTTAAAGTCATAATCTCTTTATCAATCAATGTTTGGGCCAACAAATGATGTTCTTTACTTTGAGCTGATAATACCTTTTCTAATTGTTCTTCAGTCAAAAACCCCATCTCTACAGCAATTTCTCCAAAAAGTTTATCTTCAGTAGCCTGTTTAGCATGTACTTTTTCAAGATCAACTGCTTTCATAAAACCTAAATTTACTGCTAATACCCCTAATTTAACTCTTGTTTCTTCCTGAACATTCAGTACTTCCCTTAATTCTTCTTTAGTAATTAAATTGTTTTCTAATAAATAATTACCAAAAAACTGACTAAACATATAATCCCCCCCTTGGTTACTATTAAATTAATTTAGGCAATAAATTCTCTATTTTATTTTTAGTTAATGGCTTTTGAACAAAATCCGTCGCCCCATTGTTAAGTGCCTGCTCTAAATTTTCTTTAGTTCCTACCGAAGATACCATTACTATCTTTGCTTCTGAATCAAACTCAATAACATCTGTTACAACTTCTACCCCTGATTTTTCCGGCATCACTATATCCAAAAACAGCAAATCAGGTTTATGTTCTTTATACAATTCTATTCCTTCTTCTCCATCTTCAGCTTCTAAAAACTCAACGATATAATCTCCTAACTCAACTTCTTCCAGAATCCGCCTGAATTTCAAACGTACTAATTTAGAATCATCACAAGCTAGAATTTTAATTTTTTCTCCTTCTTCACTGTTTTTCAAGTTATCATCTGCACTTAAAACTATCATCAATTTCACCTGTCCTTTCTAAGTTTAATTAATTTTCAAACTGAGCTAATAAGAACTATTACTTTAACAATATTATTTCTAGATACAAGTTAAAGCTCCTTCTTTCAAACAAAGCTATTTCTTTAAAGTTTATAAGATTAGTCTAATTTAAATGACAATCCTTTGCTTTTTAAACCAAAGTTAGTGTTTTTATTTTATCTTTTATATGTTATAATTGAATTGTTATTTTATAATAATCACTTAATCTTTTTTACTTTTATTAAGTTAGGGGGGCAATTAATGATTAGGAATATATTTAATGAAGAAGATCAATTAATAACTTATCGTGTGCTTTTACTTGTTATGATATTTTTATATCTTGGTTTTGGTATAATATATAAATCAGCTACTTCTGCTGTTGACCCTTTTCCTTTAAAACAGAGAATATTAATCTCTGCTTTAGCTTTAATTATTTTAATTGCTTCCTTCTTTAGTAAATTAATAAAAGATAATCTATATAAAATAATCTATGCAATCATCTATATTGCTAATTTACAACTTGTTTATTTTGCTTCTATCAACAAATACTCCGTTACTTATGCTATCAGCATTTTAGCCGTTATTATAATTACTAATTTTCTATTAAGAACAATCCAAGAATTGAAATTTTATAATGCAATTATGACTGGATTACTTATTGTTTCTGTTTCTTTTACTCCTAATACTTTAGTTAATAAAGAATTATATATTTGTTTTGTAATTTTAATTAGTTCTATTTCTTATCTTGTTCATAAATCAAAAATTGAATTCATCAATGAATTTAAAGCTAGCAAACAAGAATATGCTAAATTATATGAAGAACAAAATATTTTATTAAGCAATATGGATATTCAAGTCTGGTGCTTAACTGCTATTGATCAATATGGTACTGTCAATCAAGCTCACGCCGATTTTTTAGGTATTAAAAAAGAGCGCTTTAATAATAAACATATTCAAGAACTTTTAACTAAACAGAAATTCAAAAAATATGCAGCCCTTAATCGACTTGCTTTTCAGAAAAAAGAAAAAATTGATTTTGAATACTGGACTGAAAACTATCAAGGCGATCGAAGACTTTTGTTAGTTTCAATAACCCCTAAATTAACCAAGAATAATCAAGTTGAATATTTAATTTATACCGCTAAAGATATTACTGAAAAAAGATTAAACCAACAAGAAATAAAGCATCTGAATCTCAATGACAGCTTAACAGGACTACTTAATAGAAGAGGATTTGAGCAAAAACTCAAACAATTTGATACCGAAAAACAATTGCCTTTAAGTATTATAGTTGGCGATATTAATGGTCTTAAATTAGTTAATGATGCTTTTGGTCATCAATCAGGGGATAAACTTTTAAAAGAAACAGCTAAAATATTAAAATCTTCCTGCCGGGGAAAAGATGTTGTAGCACGTTGGGGCGGCGATGAATTTGTAATGTTATTGCCTCAAACTGATAAGGAAGATGTAGCAAAAGTACAAGCTAGAATTAAAGAAAAAACTAAAAAAAGAAAAATCAAATTATTAGAAATCAGTATCAGTTTGGGTAACGCTACTAAAATAAAAAATTCTGAAAATATAAATACTATTTGGAAAAAAGCTGATGAAAGAATGTACAATAAAAAGTTAAAAGAAAGCAAAAGATTTCATGATGAAGTTATTGAATCATTGGAACAGCATTTGAAAGAAAAAACCAATGAAAATAGCAAACATATTAATCATATGAAACAATTAGCTTTCAAGATAGCTCAAAATCTTGATTTGCCAGATTCGAAGCTGGAAGATTTAGAATTACTTGCTGAATTACATGATTTAGGAAAAGTAGCTGTGGAAAGACAAATACTTTACAAAAGAGGTCCATTAACAGAACAAGAATGGGCTGAAATCAAAAAACATCCTGAAGTAGGATGTCAAATTGCAGAATCATCTCCAGAATTATCTGGCATAGCATCAGGAATTTTGAGCCATCATGAATGGTGGGATGGTTCCGGCTATCCACAAGGGTTACAGGGAACTGAGATTCCATTAATAGCTAGAATAATCTCTATTGCCGATGCCTATGATGTGATGACTAATTATCGTATTTATAAAAAAACAAGGAGTAAGGAACAAGCTTTAGAAGAACTAAAAGATAAAGCTGGAAGTCAATTTGATCCTAATTTAGTAGACATATTCATTGAAGAAATGAAAAATTAATATCTTCTAAATAATAAAACTCGCAGTAGCTACTGCGAGTTTTATCAATCTATCGTAAATTATCTTTTAATTTCTCTTTTACTTCTCTGACTATCTTTTTATCTGTTATTTCTTTTTCTAATAAATCCAAATTAATATAAACTTGTTTTTTATTATCCGGCTGTTTATTAGAACGACTAATTATTTCAGAAGATTTACCAAAATCTTTTAAAGAACCATCTTTATTTAAAATTCTAATTTCCCCTTCTTCTGCTTTATAAAGTTCATTATAAAAACTATCTTCCACTCTGTTCTCTAGCCAGAAATAACTATCTTCAACATTAGCTAACTTTGAATCTGATAGTAATTGATTTAACTCTTGTTTTAATAAATCAATTTTCTCTTTATCAGCCTTAATTAATTTATTAAACTTTTTCCGTTCAATAAATGATGCTGCCAGCTCAGATAAAATCGGGTCACTACTTTTTTTCCATTCCTTTAATAATTTGAAAATATCAATGTCATCGAATTCTAAATAATCTTTTACGCTTATAGTTCTCCCTTCAAACAAATCTATTAAAGCTAGAGCCAATTGCCTATCTTCTAATAAATTTTTCTGATATAATTCCTTAGCTCGATTAAATAATTTAATTAAAATAGTTTCCATTTCACGTTTGAAAGGATGAGTATAAATTTCTTTATACATATGATAGCGAGATAGTAAATATTCTTCAATTGTAGATAAGTATTTCTGCGGCACACACAAATAGTAATTATCCCCTTGAACAGTTAAGCGCAGTGCTTTAATTAATCTTGCTAAATCAAACTCCCCATACTCTACTCCAGTAAAAAAAGAGTCCCTCAGTAAATAATCCATTCTATCTGCATCTAACTGGCTACTAATTAATGAAGAAATCAAATTCAAAATACTAACCTTTTTAAAGCCTGAACGCAGTAACTCTAAATTTTCCTCTCGATAACCTGCACTAATTAATTTTGCTACTTTTTCTGAAAAATCTTTGCCAAAATTATTTTCCAATACTACCCGCAATTGACTATTAGGTGCTGTAATAATCTTTTTACTCCATTCTTCATGCTCGATATATTTATCCTCTGACCCCACGCTTTTAGCTAAACTTTCAAAAGTATGGGATAAAGGTCCATGACCAATATCATGCAGCAAAGCAGCAGCTAAAGCTAAATCTTGTTCTTCTCTCCCTAACTCTTCTGCTAAATCAAGTTCTTTAAACAGCTGTTGAAAATGTTCAATTATTAATTTCATAATATGAAAAGTTCCCAAAGAATGAGAAAACCGAGAATACTCTGCAGCGGGAAACAATAAATTAGCTGTTCCTAAGTGGCTAATTCTGCGTAATCTTTGAAATTCAGGAGTATCAATTATATCAATAAACCTTTTTTCAATTACTATATCTCCATGAATCGGATCTCTAATAATTTTATTACCTTTTTTCATTTTGCTGACCTCCTGAAAACATTATTATTTATCTAAAATATATATAACTCCTACCCCTAATAAAAACCCAATTATCTCTTTAATCCCTAGCTGTTGAGGAATTACACTACGCATAGAACCTAAGATTAATCCTGTTAAAGCTGCCATTAATAAAGAGCGAAAATTATTAAGCAAATAAGATAACAGCCAAGAAAAAAGCAGCAGTCCTCCTCCAACTCCCATCCCAAAAAATAACAAAATCTTTAATTGATCTATAGGAATCTCACTGATTTTCAAAGAAATCATCGGGTTTAAAACAGAGCTGATTGCAGTTAATACTCCTTGATAAAGCCCTAACATAATTAAAACTGTTCCGCCACTAATCCCCGGCAAAATCATTGCTGTACTGCCAATTGCTCCACCAATTAAAACTTTAAGTGGAGATATCCCCGCTAAACTAGATGCAGCATTAATATCAATAGAATAAAATAAAGCTACTGCTAAACCACAAATAAATAATCCTATCGTCTGCCAATTAATTTCTTCTATTTGAACATACGTTACCTTACTAGAAGCTAAAATTAAACCTAATAAAAATGCTGTTATTAACCCTGGATTGCTCTGCAGCAACACTGTTACCACTTTAGCGCCTACTCCAACACCTACTACTGCGCCTAATACAACTGGAAGCAAAACTTTTAAATTTATCTTTTTTATCCCATTAATCAAGCGGTCATACATTTTTAATACTAAAGCCATTGTCCCGCCGCTAATCCCTGGTAATGTATTCGACATCCCTATTGGAATAGATTTGATAAATAACTCTACAAACTCTGCTGCATAATCATTATCTTTAAATAACCCCATAAATATATCTCTCCTAACAATCAATCTAGACAGGGCAGTCTGCCCTGTCTTTGCTTTATCTTCTTCCTTTCGTTGCCCTAGTCGCTCTATTTAAATTAAAGATAAACCTCCGAGTTTTCAAACTACAGAAAACTCTCCGTGTCGTCCTCATACATGGCTTTGTCGCTAATCACAATAAACAAGCTGTATATTATGATTCTTTGCAAATTACTGTGGTTCCGCGCAAGCTAAATACTCTGCTTATTGCTGGATTGCTGTAGTTCTTCTA
>JBNJFD010000041.1:11164-12926 GCA_051746525.1 Bacillota bacterium
CGCGCAAGCTAAATACTCTGCTTATTGCTGGATTGCTGTAGTTCTTCTAGTTCCTTTTCCTTATTTAATTCTGTTTGTTTGCGATGAGCAATTTTAGCTGATGCTGCTGCAGCAACTCCTGCTACTAAATCATCCAGAAAAGTATTTACATTATCTTCACTAGTATCGAGCTCTTTCATAATCCCCATTTTATGCTTGTCTAAATAACCAAAACTAGTAAATCCAACTGTACCATAAATACTAGAAATAGCAAAAGCTAAACTTTCATCAACTCCATAGAGAGGTTCATCTTTTTTTATAATTTCTGCTAGTGGTTCTTCTAATTTATTGTCTTCAGCTAATTTATCTAAGGCAACTCCTGTTAAAATAGTATACTGTACTTCTCTCTTTTCTAGAACATGTTCTACTGCATCTTTGCATTCTTCAATAGTTAAATCATTACTATAAGGTTTCTGCAGCTTATATACTACTGCAGAAATTGAATCTAATTTTACTCCTCTATCATTAAGCCTTTCTATAACTAGTTCTTTCATTCTTATCATTCTTAACCACTCCTATTATTATGATTTATAAACTAATTAAATTTTAAAAAGAATATTTAACTCCTAGTTGATCTAATTTTTCTTTAAGTTCATCCGCTTTAGCTAAATTATAGTTCTGGTCTAATTTAATACTAACTCTCTGACCTTTAATAATCAAGTGTAAATAAACTCTATTATCCCCTGGATGTTCTGTTAAAAGATCTTTTAAAGAGTTTAATTGTTCTTGATTCCCATCCTTCAATTGCAGATGAATTACTGACTGTTTAGATGTCTTTTCTTCTATTTTATCACTTTTCTTTTTATTATTCTGTTCAGATAAACCAGCTTCTGCATCTACTACTTCAGCAGCAATTAACTTCTGTTCCTCATTAACTTTTCCTTTAATCAAAACAACATTATCTTCCTTAATTAAACTTGCCGACTCTTGATAAATATCAGGAAAAATTATCCCTTCTATTTCTGCTGTTTCATCTTCAATACTTAAGAAAGCCATTTCACGTTGGTTCTTAGTTATTATTTCTTTACAGCTAACTATTATTCCTCCAACAATTACATTTGAAGTATTAGCAGATAATTCCTCAATTGCAGTTGTTCGATTAGCCTTAATTTCTGCTAAAGCATTATCTAAAGGATGACCGGAAAAATATAAACCAAGCATTTCTTTTTCTAAACTCAATAATTGAGGGGTGCTAAATTCATCAATTGGCGGCAATTTGACTTTTTTAGACATAAATTCTTCTTGGTCATCTAAAAAATCAGCAAAACTTGTTTGCCCTTTACCTCTTTTTCGCTGACTACTTTGCGCCTGAGAAAAAACTGTAGGCAAAACTTCTAATAATTGTGAGCGATAAGCAGAAAAATCGGAAAAAGCACCAGCTTTAATTAAACTTTCTACTACGCGCTGGTTAACTTGGCCCACATCTACTCGGTCACAAAAATCCTGCAAATCAGAAAACAGTTCATTTTCTCTAGTCGTTATAATCTCCTCAATTGCTTTTTGGCCCACATTTTTGACTGCTTCTAAACCAAATCTAATTTTGCCATCCTCAACTGTAAACTGCACTCGGCTACTATTAACATCAGGGCCAAGCACTTCAATTCCCATCCTGCGAGCTTCATTAATATAATCTGCTACTTTATCACTATTACCCATCTGACTGCTCAACAAAGCAGCCATAAATTCAACAGGATAATGTTCTTTAAGATAAGCAGTATAGTAA
>JBNJFD010000042.1:0-12876 GCA_051746525.1 Bacillota bacterium
GAAATGGTACAGAAGTTAGTTGAAGAGGGTGCAGTTAATAAAAAAGAGGCAGAAGAATTAGTAGATGATATGCTTGCTAAAGCTAATAAGCAGCGTGAAGCAATTAAAAGTAAAGTTAAAGAAGAACTAAGAAACGAAATTGAAAAAGCAGGAATTAGTAAAACGGAGGATGTAGAGGAATTGAAACAAAAAATAGATAAACTAGAATTGCATGTTAAATCTTTAGAGCGAGAATTAAACGAATTAAAAGATCAGAGTATTGAGGAAACAGATAGTGATAGTTGATATAATAGTAGCTACCATAGCAATTTTAGGGGTTTTAGGAACTTTAGTACCAGTTTTTCCTGGAACCCCTTTAATTGTTGGGGCAGCTTTAATGCATGGAGTAATTAATGATTTTACAGTAGTTAGTATTAAGTTAATTATCATATTGGTTGTTTTTAGTATTTTAGCAGAGTTAGGAGAAAGGTTTTTAAGTGCTGTTACTACTAAGAAATTTGGTGGTAGTAAATATGGAATTATAGGTGCTGTACTGGGTGTTTTAATTGGAGGGATTTTATTTCCACCCCTTGGTATTTTTTTAGGACCAGTTTTTGGTGCAGTGGTTTTAGAACTAGCAACTGGGAAAAACTTAAATGAGTCATTTAAAATTGGTACAGGAACAGTTGTAGGATCTATTGGGGGAGCTTTTGTTTCTTTTATAATAGCCTTAATAATGGCTAGTTGGTTATTAGTAATAATATTTTAGGGTGGTGGAATAGATGTTGATTAAAGATTTGACTAAAAAATACCAACATCTGAAAAGATATAGGGATATAGTAGAGGTGTTAATTAAGCATGGATTTGGTTATTTAATAGAAGCAATGGATTTACACCAGTTTGTTCCACTAAAAGAAAGGATTAAGAGTATAGAACCATCTAGCCCTCCTGAGGTTGGTAAAGCAAGAAGGCTGAGGAAGGTTTTGGAAGATTTAGGACCTACTTTTATTAAATTAGGTCAGTTGTTAAGCACTAGACCTGACTTATTACCTCAAGATTATATTGAAGAGTTAGAAAAATTACAGGATCAAGCTCAAAAAATGGAGTTTGAAGATGTTATAGAACAATTAGAAGATGAATTAGGTGAGGATTATCAAAAGCTATTCCAAGAATTTTCTCCAGAGCCTTTAGCATCTGCTTCAATTGGACAAGTACACAAAGCAATTTTGCAAGATGGAACGGAAGTTGTGGTCAAAGTACAGCGTAAAGGAATTGAAAAGAAAGTAAATTCTGATTTGGATATTATGACTGATTTTGCTGGAATGCTAGAAAAAAGAGTCTTTGATGATTTGTTTATTAGCCCAGTTGAAATCATGGATAAATTTTCTGAATTAATCAAAAAGGAATTAGATTATAGAAATGAAGCCCGTAATTCAGTAAAGTTTGAAACTAATTTTGCTGATGAAGAAGATGTTAAAGTAGCAGGTTTATATTGGGAGTTAATTACTAAAAAAATATTAGTAATGGAGTATATTGAAGGGATCAGCATTAATGAATTAGCTGAAGATAGAGAGAAACACCAATTGGCTCAGATGATATTTGATTCATTTATGAAACAGATTTTATTAGATGGATGTTTTCATGGTGACCCGCATCCAGGAAATATAATTATTACTAAAGATAATAAATTAGGATTAATAGATTTTGGATTAGTTGGACAGATTAGTAAGCAAGATAGAGAAACTGCCTCTACTTTATTTATGGCTTTATTAGAAAAAGAAATGGATATAGCAGTTGAAGAGTTATTGAAATTAGGAACGACTACAGAAGAAATTGATAAAAGGGCTTTAAAACGAGACTTGTATAAACTTGTAGATGATTATTATGGTGCTACTTTAGAGCAAATAGAATTAGGACCAGTAGTTAATAGAGTTTTTAATTTAGCTTTTGAGTATAAAATAAGGTTACCCTTTGATTTTATTTTATTAGGGAAATCATTAGTAACAGCTGAAGGGTTAGTAGCTAAAATTGATCCTAAGTTTGATACTGTTGCAGCAGCTAAACCTTTTATGTCTGAGTTGATTAAAGCGCGGTTGCATCCTAAGCGATTAGCTAAAGATTTATTACGAGAAGGTAGAAATTTATTTAAAACAATATCTGATTTGCCAGATGAATTAGCTTATATTATAAATTTATTAAAGAAAAAAGAATTATCAATCAATTTACAGCATAGTGGTCTAGAACAGTTCATTGCTAAATTAGATGTTATTACTAATCGCTTATCAATGGCTTTAATTGTAGCTGCTTTAATAATTGGTTCTTCGTTAATTATGTTAAGTGATAAAGGACCTTTGTTTTTAGAGTATCCAATGATTGGACTAACAGGATATTTATTAGCTGTAGTTTTTGGAGCTTGGTTGGTGATTTCAATTTTAAGGTCAGGGAGATTTTAGCAGTGCAAAACTAGATTTATTGTTGATAATGCGTTATAATAAAATGTGTAATTTGGAACAAAACAATACTTAATTAAAAAGTTTAATTACTTAGTAATAAATTTAAAAATTCTAATAGAAGAAATCTATTTAATAATTTTGAAAGGGGAGAGTTACATTGAATTTAACAGATAAAATTAGAACTATTTCTGACTTTCCAAAGGAAGGTATTGAATTCAAGGATATTACTACTTTATTAAAGGATGCTGATGCTTATCAAGAAGCAATCGATAAATTGGCAGAGCGTTATCGAGATCAGGATATAGATTTAGTAATTGGAATTGAAGCACGCGGCTTTTTAATTGGAGCACCATTAGCTTTAGAATTGAATAAGGGTTTTGTCCCAGTGAGGAAAGAAGGTAAGCTGCCTGGGGCCAAAGTCAGAAAAGAATATGATTTAGAATATGGGAGCAGTGTATTAGAAATGCATAAAGATGCAATTGAAGAAGGGCAGAAAGTTTTAGTAGTTGATGATTTATTAGCAACAGGAGGAACAGTTGGGGCTACAGTAGAAATGGTGGAAGAAGTTGGAGGAGACATTGTAGAGGTTGCTTTTTTAATGGAATTAGATTTTTTAAATGGACGAGAGCAAATAAAAGAGCAAAATGTGTTTTCTTTAATTATTGAATAGGGTTGTTTCCTTTTTACTTAAGGACCAACTCTATAATGGAGGTGGTCAATTATGTCTTTAGATAAATTATTAATTGAAATAGAATCATATATAGAAGACCCAAATGTAGAGTTGGTTAAAGAGGCGTATTATTATGCGAAAAAGGTTCATCGAGACCAAGACAGGGTTTCTGGTGAGCCTTTTGTTAGCCATCCATTAGAGGTAGCTCGAATTATGGCTGGCTTAAAGTTAGATTTAGTTTCAATCACTGCTGCGTTATTACATGATACAGTAGAAGATACCGAAGCTACATTAGATGATATTAGAGAAAAATTTGGGTCTGAAATCGAGTTGTTAGTTAATGGAGTAACTAAATTAAATAAAATAAATTTTGAGAGTAAAGAGGAACACCAAGCGGAAAGTTTAAGGAAGATGTTGCTGGCAATGGCTAAGGATATTAGAGTAGTCTTAATTAAATTATGTGATAGACTGCATAATATGCGGACGCTTAATTATTTGCGCAAAGAAAAACGGAAACGAAAAGCAACAGAAACTATTGAAATTTATGCTCCTTTAGCACATCGTTTGGGTATTTCACAATTGAAGTGGGAACTAGAAGATTTGAGTTTCCAGTATTTAGAACCGGAAAAATATAAAGAGTTATCTAGTAAAGTAGCTAAAAATCGTGCTGAACGAAAAGAATATATTAAGCGAATGAATAAAAAGCTAAGTGCTAAATTAAATCAAGTAGGTATTGAGGCTAAAATTTATGGGCGGCCAAAACATTTATACAGTATTTATCAAAAGATGGTTAATAAAAATAAAAACTTTGATGAAATTTATGATTTGACAGCTTTAAGGGTGATTGTTAATTCAGTTAAAGAATGTTATGAAGTGTTAGGGATTATTCATGATTTATGGTCTCCTATGCCGGGGCGAATTAAGGATTATGTGGCTATGCCTAAATCTAATATGTATCAATCTCTTCATACTACAGTGGTGACACCTAAAGGAGAAACTTTAGAAATTCAAATTAGGACTGAGGAGATGCATTATACTGCTGAATATGGGATTGCTGCTCATTGGCGTTATAAAGATGGTAAGCCTCAAGATGAGGATTTTGAAGAGAAAATTTCGTGGCTGCGTCAATTATTAGAATGGCAGCGTGATTTAACAGATTCTAAAGAATTTATGGAAGCATTAAAAATTGATTTGTTTGAAGATGAGGTTTTTGCTTTTACGCCTCAAGGTGATGTTATTTCTTTACCTAAAGATGCTACTCCAGTAGATTTTGCTTATCATATTCATACTGAGGTAGGCCATAATTGCATTGGGGCTAAAGCTAATGGTAATATAGTTCCCTTAGAGTATCGGATTCAAAATGGGGATATAATTGATATTATGACTAATAGTGAAAGTGGGCCGAGTCGAGATTGGTTAGACTTTGTTCAAACTTCACGAGCTAAGAGTAAAATAAAGCGTTGGTTTAAGCACCAGCGTAAAGATGAGGTAGCAGCTAAAGGTAAAGAGAAATTACAACAGGAATTGAAAAAGCGTAATATCGAGCTTAAAGAAAATGAGAAAGAAACAAAGTTAAAAGAATTAGCTCCTAATTTAGGTGTTTCTGATATAGAAGGCCTATATACTGCTATTGGTTATGATAAAGTATCAGCTAAAAAAGTAGTTCATGAGTTAGAACCAGAAGAAAAGAAGGAAAAAACTCCAGAGAAAGAAATAAAAGAGCTGCAGCATAAGCATCAAATTCAACGAGATTCATCTTCTAATCAAGGTGTTAAAGTTAAAGGGATGGATGATTTATTAGTCAGAATTGCTAAGTGTTGTAATCCCGTTCCTGGTGATGAAATTGGCGGTTATATAACTCGCGGTCGAGGGGTATCAATTCACCGCTTAGATTGTCCTAACTTTAAAGGATTGAAAGATTCTGAAGCTGAAAGAATTATTGATGTTGAATGGTATGTTGATAAAGATAAATCATATCAAGTTGAATTAGAGGTTAAAGCTTTAGATAAAAAATCTTTATTAAATGATTTAACTAAAGTGATTTCTGAAGAAGGAGTCAATATTACTGCTGTAGATGCTAGAACAAGTGATGATCAGTTGGCCCATATTAATTTGGGGATTCATATTAGTAGTTTAGATCATATGAATAAGATTATGGATAAATTAGAAGAGATTGATGGTGTTTTAAAAGTAAGACGGGCTAATCCTAGTTAATAATGATAAACTTAATTCTTTTTTTAATCTTTAAACTTTCTTCACAAATTTATCACAAGTACTAATTATACTTGTAATTGAAAGATGACAAAGTAATTTGCTTTATAAGCCAGATAGAAAATTCTATCTGGTTTCCGATTTTAAGTTAAAAAGTATTATAGTAAGAAAGGGGGCGAGCAAATGCTGATAGAAAAGCTAGTAGTTGGTGATATGGAAGCAAATTGTTATATTGTAGCTGATAAAGAAACTGCAGAGGCAGTAATAATAGATCCGGGGGGTTCAAGTGATAAGATTATAAGCAGCATTAAAGAGAATGATTTAACAATAAAATATGTTGTTAATACCCATGGTCATATAGACCATATGAAAGCTAATGAAGAAATTATTAATGTAACTGCTGCGCAATTATTAATTCATAAAGAAGATGCTGCTTTTTTAAAAGCTGGAAATTTGAACTTGTCCAATTTTGTTGGTGGGAAGGAAGTTGTATCACCTGCTGCAGATCGAATGTTAGAAGATGGTTCTGTAATTAAATTTGGCAATATTGAGTTAAAAGTGCTTCATACTCCAGGACATACAGCAGGAAGTATTTGCTTATTAGGGTCTGATGTTTTATTTAGTGGAGACACATTATTTTTTGGTGGAGTAGGAAGAACTGATTTCCCAACGGGTTCTCGACAGGATTTAGATAAATCTTTGAGGGAACTCACTAAATTAGACCACAAATTAAAAGTATATCCTGGTCATGGACCAATAGGTGTTTTAACTGAAATAAAGAAGAACAATCCTTATATTTAGAAAGGATAAAAAAATGAAAATAGGATTAAAAATTGCAAAAGAATATTATGGTCCTGTGAAAGGCACTTTAAATGTGTTATTACCAACTGAAATAGAGATTGATAAAGCAGCTAGAGCTAAAAAATTTGATATTATTGTAGATGCTAGATTAGAAAAGTTAAATAAAGGGATTAAGGTTACTACTAAGATAATTGGCGCTGTTAATTCTGAAGATAAGTTTAGTGACCAGATTATAGATCGAGAAATAAGCTGTTCTGAACAGGATTTTAAAAAAAGATGCCGCTTTAGATTCAAGTTAAGTATTTATCGCTTGCTGTGTCGCTATTTAGATTTGGAAATGAACTCATGGGGGATTTTAATTGGGGTTCGCCCGACTAAACTGGGGCATAATTTATTAGACCAAGGTTTTAGCTATCAGCAGTTGGAAGAGCAGTTGAAAGAAGTTTATGGAGTGCAGAGAGAAAAAAGAGAGTTGTTAATTAATATAGTACGCCGCGAGCGGAAATATATACCTACTGCTAAAGAAGCGCAGCAGAAGATAAGTATTTATTTAGGGATTCCCTTTTGTCCTACTAAATGTGATTATTGCTCTTTTGCTTCTTATCCTGTAGGGGAATACGGGGGTTATCTGCCGGACTTTTTAAAAGCATTAAATTATGAAATTAAGCAGGTAGGTAATTTAGTTAAAAACCTAGATTTAGATGTTGATACTGTTTATATTGGCGGCGGCACACCAACAATTTTATCAGCAGCAGAGCTATCTGAAGTGATAGCAAGTCTGAAAGAATCTTTTGCTATTAAACAGCCTCGCGAATTTATGGTTGAAGCTGGGCGTCCAGATACAATTACTGAAGCTAAGTTGAAAGTATTAAAAGAATTAGGCGTTGATAGGATTAGTATTAATCCTCAGACAATGAATCAAGCTACTTTAGATAAAATTGGGCGAGATCATACTGTTGCTGATGTAGTAGAGTCTTATCAACTAGCTAGAACAATGAATTTTTCTAATATTAATATGGATTTAATAGCAGGTTTGCCTGGTGAAGGAATTGAAGAATTAAAATTAACTTTAGAAGAAGTTAAAGAGCTGCAGCCTGATAGTTTAACAGTGCATACTCTGACAATTAAGCGTGCTGCAAAATTAAGACAACAAGATTTTTCTGCAGCAAATAGAGATCAAATTGATAAGATGTTAGAATTAACTAAAGAAACTGCTGCAAGATTAGGATTAAGTCCTTATTATTTATATCGCCAAAAGTCAGTTATGGGAAATTTTGAAAATATAGGATATTCTAAACCAGGTCGAGAATCTATTTATAATATTTTGATGATGGAGGAACGAGAACCTGTAATTGGTTTAGGAGGAGGTGCTGTGACTAAGTTAGTAGATAGTACTGATTGGTCTTTAGAGCGAGAAATCAATCCTAAATTTCCAGAACAATATATTAATCAGATTGAAAAACGGACTAAAAGCAAGCTAGATAAATTGACAATTTTGTTGAGATAAGTTAAAATAATGGTTAGTCTATGTTATAAAAATTATAATTTAAGCTTTCAAGGAGGCTAAAAAATGTTAATGGATATTTTGCGAGACAAGATGAAATTAATTATTTATATTGTAGTAATTGCTTTTGTAGGTGGAGGTACTTTAGTTTATTTAAATCAGGGGAACACAGGTGGTAATCAGAGTCAAGTTAAAGCTCAAGAGTCAGCTCCAGCAGCTACAGTAAATGGAGAAGAAATATCTGGACGTGCGTTTCAGCAGCAATTATCTCAAATTTTACAGCAAAACAAAGGTCAAATTGCTGGTCCTCAAAAGTTACAGGTAAAACAGAGAGTTTTAGACCAATTAACAAATCAAGAATTAATTGAACAAGAAATGGAAAGCCGAGGATTAACTGATGAAGTAAGTGATGAAGAAGTTGAGAAAATATTAGATAAGCAAATTGAGTCTTCTCAGTATGAATCTAAAGAAGAAATAGAAAATGCTGGAATTCCTTTAGATCAAATTAGAGATAACATTAAAAGACAATTAGCTATGCAGAAATTAGTAGACCAAGTGTTAAAAGATGCTGAATTAACTGATGAAGAAATTGAAGATATAGAAGAAAAAATTGCAGAATCAGAAGACGAGATGAAGAATAAATATGAAAAAGTAAATGCTAGTCATATTTTAATTAGAACAGAAGATAAAAGTGATGAAGAGGCTAAAGCTAAAGCAGAAGAGGTTTTAGAGGAATTAAAATCAGGAGAAGATTTTGCTGCAGTAGCAAAGGAACATTCAGAAGGACCATCAGCAAAGCAAGGTGGGCAGTTAAATGGATTTAGTCGTGATAGTAATATGATTCCTGAGTTTAAAGAAGCTGCTTTTGAATTAGAAGAAGGAGAAGTTAGTAACTTAGTAAAAACTAAACATGGATATCATATTATTAAAGTAAATGATGTAACAGGAGCAAAAGAATCTTTATTAGAAGAGAAGAAGGAAGAAAAGAAAAATAAAGCTTTTAGTGAGTGGTTATCAGAACTTAAAGAAGAAGCAGAAATTGTAATTAAAGATAATGAACTTAGAGGTTATCAAGCACAGCAGGATGAAAATTATGATGAAGCAGTTAAAAGTTATAAAGCAGCTTTAGAAAATGATGGAGCAGATAGCTATGTATATCATTATTTAGCTCATGCTTATAAAGAGCAAGATAAGAATGAAAAAGCTGTTGAAACTTATCAAGAAGCTATTAAAGAGAATCCAGAAGATATTCAATTCCACAAATCACTGCAGAAACTATATGAGGATTTGGACCAAAACGAAAAAGCTAAAGAACAAGAAGAAAAGGTTAAAGAGCTTGAAGCAAAGCAACAAGAGGAACAAAACGCACAACAAAATGGAAACCAAGGTCAAGGTGAAGTTGAAATTAAAGGCCAAGGGCAACAACAAGATACTCCACAGAATACACCGAATCAATAGTTAGACCAGATAATTTAAGGAGGTACATTGAGCATGAAAATTAGAGCCCCGCGAGGGACTAATGATATATTACCTCAAGATACTGCCAAGTGGCAGTATCTTGAGCAAAAATCAAAAGAAATATTTAATACCTATAATTATGAAGAAATTAGAACACCTATTTTTGAAAAAACTTCTCTATTCCAAAGAGGAATTGGAGAAGATACAGATATTGTAGCAAAAGAAATGTACACTTTTGAAGACAAAGGTGGACGTAGTATTACTTTACGACCTGAAGGAACTGCTTCAGTCGTAAGGTCTTTTTTGGAGAATAAAATTTATGGACAGGCTCAGCCGACTAAGTATTATTATTGTGGGCCAATGTTCAGATATGAAAGACCACAATCAGGCCGTTATCGTCAGTTTCATCAAATCGGAGTAGAGGTTTTTGGTGCTGACAGTCCAGCAATTGATGCTGAAATTATTTCTTTGGGAATGCATTTAATTTCAGAATTAGGGCTAAAAGGTTTAGAAGTGCAGCTTAATAGTGTTGGATGTCCTAAATGCAGAGCTGATTATAAAGAGAAATTGTTAACTTATTTCAAACCATATTTAGAACAATTATGTTCGGACTGCCAAAATCGTTATCACAGTAATCCACTGCGAATATTAGACTGTAAAGTTGATAGTGATAAAGAGTTTATGAAAGATGCGCCTAAAATTCATCAAGAATTATGTACGGAGTGTGAAGAACATTTTACTGCTGTACAAGAACATTTGGACTTATTAAATATTAATTATCAAATTGATGCTACTTTAGTGCGTGGTTTAGATTATTATACTAAAACAGCTTTTGAAGTTGTTTGTAATGAGTTAGGAGCTCAAGATGCTGTTTTTGGTGGAGGACGTTATGATCAATTAGCTCAAGAGATTGGTGGACGAGATATACCTGGAATTGGTTTTGCTATGGGAATGGAGCGAATTTTATTAGCTTTAGAAGAACAAGGGATAGAATTGCCAATTGATAGAGAAATTGATTTATTTATTACTACTATTGGAGCAGAAGCAGAAAAAACAGCTTTTCGCTATCTAGATGATTTAAGAAAAACGGGGATTAAAGTCGAAATGGATTATTTAGGTCGTAGTGTTAAAGGGCAGATGAAATGTGCCGACCGCAATAATGCTCAATATAGTATTATTTTAGGTGGTAATGAATTAGAAAAAGGTGTAGCTACTGTTAGAGAGATGAAAACAGGAGAGCAAGAGGAAATTAAACTGGATAATTTAGTAACAGAAATGGAAGCTCGTGTAGAATAGTATTAGGAGGGAGCAACAAAAAAGATGACAGTTATGAAGGATTGGAATAGAACAGATTATTGTGGAGAAATTAGTAGTGAACAAGTAGGAACAGAAGTAATTTTAATGGGTTGGGTGCAGCGGAGAAGAGATCATGGAGGAGTGATTTTTACTGATTTAAGAGATAGATTTGGTATGGTTCAGGTGGTATTTAGTCCTGAGGTAGACCAAGCAACTTTTGAATTAGCTGATAATTTAAGAAAAGAATATGTTATTGCAGTTAAAGGAGAAGTTAAAGCTCGTCCAGAAGGAATGATTAATGAAGAATTAGCTACAGGTAAAATAGAGATTAATGCTCAAGAACTGCAAATTTTAGCTGAAGCTGAAACGCCGCCTTTTTTAATTGAAGATGAAATTAACACTAATGAAGAGTTAAGGCTTAAACATAGATATTTAGATTTAAGAAGAAATCCAATGCAGGATAATATGGTTTTGCGACATAATGTCAAGCAGGCCGTAAGACAATATCTTGATAATAACCGCTTTTTAGAAATTGAAACACCAATGTTAACTAAGAGTACTCCAGAAGGTGCTAGAGATTTTTTAGTGCCTAGTCGAGTTAATAAAGGTAGATTTTTTGCATTACCCCAATCACCACAGTTGTTTAAGCAGTTATTAATGGTTTCTGGGATGGATCGTTATTTTCAAATCACCCGCTGTTTTAGAGATGAGGATTTGCGAGCAGACCGACAACCAGAGTTTACTCAAATTGATATAGAAATGTCATTCATGAAACAAAATCAAATCTTAGAAATAATTGAAGGAATGATTCAGGAAGTATTTGCTGCTGCAGATGTAGAACAATCAATTGAATTTCCACATATGAGTTATCAAGAGGCAATAGACAGATATGGAACTGATCGCCCAGATACTAGGTTTGGGATGGAATTAGTTGATTTATCTGAGGTTGTAGCTGATAGTGAATTTAATGTATTTAGTGGAACTGTAGCTAGTGGAGGTCAAGTGAAAGGGATTAATGCTAAAGGCTGTGCAGATTTTTCTCGTGGTGATATTGATGATTTAACTGATTTTGTTGCTGAATATGGAGCTAAAGGGTTAGCTTGGATTAAAGTAACAGAAGATGGCGTTAAATCACAAATTGCTAAATTCTTATCTGAAGAAGAAATAGACGGGATTGTAGATGCTATGGATGCTGAAGCAGGAGATTTGCTATTGTTTGTAGCTGACAATTCTAAAGTTGTAGCAGCTTCTTTAGCTAATTTAAGATTAAAATTAGGTCAAGAATTAGATTTGATTCCAGAAGATGAATTTGAATTTTTATGGGTTACTGATTTCCCACTATTAGAATGGGATGATGAACAGGAAAGATATGTTTCTTTACATCATCCATTTACAATGCCTAAAGAAGAAGACCTTGATTTGTTAGAAGAAGATCCAAGTCAAGTAAAATCACAAGCCTATGATTTAGTGCTTAATGGTGTAGAAATTGGTGGAGGAAGTATTAGAATTCATGATATTGAATTGCAGAAGAAAATATTTGAATTATTAGATATGAATCAGAATGAAATTGAAGAAAAGTTTGGTTTCTTATTAGAAGCCTTTAAATATGGTGTTCCTCCACATGGAGGGATTGCGTTTGGATTAGATAGATTAATAATGTTACTTGGAGATTTAGATACTATTAGAGATGTAATTGCTTTCCCTAAAACTCAACGGGCAACATGTTTATTAACTGATGCCCCTTCAGGAGTTAGTGAAGAACAGTTAGATGAATTAAGATTAGAGTTGGAAGAAGTAGAAATTGATTAAATAAATAGTATAAAATGAATATTTATCTATTCTGCAGTGCCTGTAAATTTAATTAAGGTAACTGCAGGTTTTTTTGTTTTATATGATAATTTGGAGTTATTATTTAAAGGAGGTTTAAAAAAGTGGACAAAGAGCAGCAGAGAAAAGAACAATTAACTATTAGAAAAAAATTATCAGACCAAAAAGTAAGTGAAAAAAGCAAAAAAATAGCAGAAAAATTATTTAATAATTCAGTATTTCAAGAAGCAGAAACTATTTTAATTTATATTAATTTTAAAAATGAGGTTAAGACTAAAAAAATAATTAAACAGATGTTAAAAGAAAATAAAAGAGTGATAGTTCCTATTACAGATCAGGCAGAAAAAAGACTCTATCTATCAGAATTGAAAGATTTTAATCAGGAATTAAGTTCAGGAGCTTATGGTATTTTAGAGCCTAAAGAGGAATATCGGCGATTTGTTGCTCCTCAAGAGTTAGATCTGATTATTTTACCAGGGGTTGCTTTTGATCAGCAGGGAAATAGAATTGGTTATGGCGGTGGGTATTATGATCGGCTATTGACTGCTGTGCCTCATGTTAAAACTATTGCTTTAGCTTTTACAGAGCAAATAATTGATAAAGTTAAAACATCAGTTTATGACCAAAAAGTAGAACAGATTATAACTGATAAAAGAGTAGTAGATTGTAAAGAGAGT
>JBNJFD010000043.1:0-12806 GCA_051746525.1 Bacillota bacterium
CATAATCATCATTGCTGCAATACACGGCACAAATAAAGTAATCGTAATTAAAGATACTGTAATTTGTACAGGAGTCATATTAATACTAGTTAATCCTGCTGCACCAAAATCACGTCTTACAATACCCATAATAAATGCTGTAGCAGCTTCTTTAGGCAGTTCTAGCCATCCTACTGTGATTGGAGCTACTGCATCTTGAACTGCTACTAAAACCCCATAGTGTTCCATCAAAGTAATAACTACTGCACCAATAGCAAAAACTGGTCCTGCTTCTTTAATAAAAGAAATCGATTTGATATACGTTTTACTAACTATATTGTTAATACTAGGTACTCTTAAAGGAGGTAAATCAATTAATAAATCTGTTGATTGTCCTGGTAATACCTTATTTAATATAGTTCCTGTTATAACATAAACTGCTACAATCACTCCTACATAAATAGAGAAGAATTTAATTCCTAAGGGAGCAATTAAACCAGCAATTACACCTAATTGCGCTGAACAAGGAATAGCTAAACCCAATAAAAAGATAGCAATAATTCTCTCCCGCTTCGACCCTAATACTCTTGTAGTAATCGTCGCCATTGTCACACAACCAAAGCCTAATAACATTGGGATAATAGCTCGTCCATTCATTCCTAATTCCGTTAATAGCCTATCAACTAATGCTGCAATTCGCGGTAAATAACCTGAATCTTCTAAAAAAGATAAAAATAGATAAAACCCAACAACCAAAGGCAATAATAAGCCAAAAGTATAGGTGACAGCCATAGTTAAAACACCAAATTCACCTACTAAAAGTTGATAAGCTAGTGAACCTGGTTGTATTATATTTTCTACCACACTTCTAACAAAAGGTTCATATTGTTCAATGAATATTATTTCCTCTGTCACACCTACTACTGTTTGAGCAATAAATACACCTACAAACTGATATAATCCATACAAAGCAAGTAGTAAAAACGGTATCCCTGTTAAAGGTCTTAACATCCACTGCCCTAATTTAGTTTTAAAGTTATTTCCTTCACTTTTGATATGAATTGAATTATCTACTATTTGATTAACTCGTTCTCGGCGCTCTTTATAAATTTCTTCTTGATAATCGCCGGGCTCTTTTTTATATTTAGCAGCTGCATTTTCATCACCTTCTAAAATCAATAATGCTTCTGCTCTATCTCCAATTTCAGAAGTTAACTGCTGTAATTCTTCTTCATACTCTAAACTACTATTTCCTACAGTAGCTTCCTCTACAAATTCTTTAACTTTTTCTAACCCCTCACCTTTAGGAGCTACTGTAGGTATAACTGGTACTCCTAGTTCAGAGCTTAATTGATCTATATTAACATCTAACCCTTGGTTTTCAGCTTCATCCATCATATTTAAAGCAACAACTACAGGAATCCCCATATCAATAATCTGCTGTGTTAAAAATAAATCCCGCTCTAAATGCACTGCATCAACAATATTAACTACTACATCTGCTGAAGCAATTACATCGCGGGCTACAATTTCTTCATCATTGAATGATGACACACCATAAACTCCTGGAGTATCTATTACTACATCATTTTTATATTTTCCTGAACTAATTTCTAAAGTTGTTCCTGGATAATTAGATACATCTACATAAACTCCTGTAAAGGAATTAAAAAATATTGATTTCCCTACATTAGGATTTCCTGCTAAAACAATTTTTTTTGCATCATCTGGTATATCTATTTGATGACTAATATCACAACAATCCATCTGATGATTTCCTCCTCAATTATTGCTCCACCTTAATATTTTTAGCTAATCTTCTACCAACTGCAATCTCTTGTAGATTTCTTTTTACAATTACTGGACCACCAGGTATTTTTTCAGCACAAGAAACATTAGCTCCTTCTGAAATACCGAATCTTAATGCTTGAGCTCTAATCTTTTTATCTTTAATATTTGAAATTTGAAATTTCTCTCCTCGTTTTACATCTGCTAAAGTCATTTAAAACCACTCCCTAATTTATTATTATTTTGATAATCATTATCACAATCGTACAAAAATAAAAACCATTCTCAATACCATTACAATATTATTATAGCTGATAGCAGCACAAAAATCAACATAATTCTTTAATTTAATTTCAGCTTAGCTCTTATCAAAACTGGGCTCATAGCACTTATCAGTAATGTTTATTAATAGCTTATTTTGCTATTTATCAAAATATTATCAGTGGTAGTGAATCTGGCCCAGCTAGGTTGTTAGGATTTTATTTATTCAAAAAATAATAAAACCAGGAGGTACTCCCCCTGGCAATAATTTAAAATTTGCTTCCTAAGACTAAGCTAAAGTCATTGTTTGAGCTTCGTTTAGCATCAGGAGCATAACCATAATCCAATCCTAATTCACCAATTGGAGTTTTAAACCTAAGTCCTACACCATAAGAATAATTAAAGTCTCCTAAATCTGAGTCAATACTACCGCTTTGATAAGTTCTTCCAACATCACCAAAAACAACTCCCCTAACAGCATCAACTATTGGAACTCTATATTCTATAGTTCCTAATACCATTGCATCACCAATAAAACCTGCTTCTTTAGGATCATAGTCAGCGTCATCCTCATCATAATAAGAACCATCATAACCCCGAATTCCTTTTGTCCCACCTAAATAATATCTTTTATCATCAGGAAGCTCTCCATTAGATGCTGCAGCTTTTAAGCGAAAAGCCCAACTGTTTTTTTCTAAAGATGGAAAATACTTTTTTAATTCCGTACTATATTTTGTATAGTCATCATCACCGCCAATTAATCCTGCCTTTTCTACAAAAAAGGTTTGTTTACTACCATGCCGCGGACTAATTGGTGCACTACTAGTATTTCTTACTGTTTGAAGTTTTAAGCTTCTATTATCTCGCCAATCAGGCTCATCTTCATCCTTGATTTTACTAATATCTACTGTAAAATAACCCATAGTATTAGATGTCAACTCGCGACCAATCCTCATATCGCCACCTCTTTGACGAAGCTCTTCATCACTTAAAGTAGTATCACTTTTATTATATAAGTTAAAATCTAAACTAGTCCGTACATCAAAATATTTAGACATCCAAGGATTACTAAAACCAACTTCAAAGTAATCAGAATCTGCTCCAGCTTCTAATTTTAAGTTAACTTTTTGAGCTCGACCAAACAAATTATCTTTGGATAGATTCATTGTCCCCATAACTCCAGAATCTGGACTATGGCTCACCCCAAACTGAAAACTACCTGTTTTCTTTTCTTTAACTTTAAGATTAATATCAACTGCTTGAGGCTTATTTTTTACCCTATTAAATTGAGGCTCAATACTTTTAAAAAAGCCTAGATTGTGTAAGCTTCGCATGTCTTTCTGCAGCTGTTTCATATCTAAAACATCGCCCTGCTCTAGAGATATTTCTCTCTCTATTACATAATCCTTAGTTTCTTCATTACCTTCAATTGTAATTTTATTAACTTCTCCTTCATCTATCTCAAGATATAATTGACCTCCATCTTTTAATCTTCTATTTACAACTCTACCTAAAGGATAACCATTTTGTTGATAATGATTATTAATACTTTCAATACTGGATTTTAATTGTTCTATATTAAGTATTTCCCCTTGTTCCACTTCTAGCAAACTATTTATTTTCTTATCTGGAACCTTTTTATTACCTTCAATAACTACCTTTTCTATAGTTGGATTTTCCATCACTTTAAATATTAACTGCACTCCATCTTCATAGTTTTTGAAATTTATTTTAACATCTGAAAAATAACCTAAATCATAAATAGATTTTAAATCCTGCCGCAATTTATCATTAACTATTTTTTCCCCTACTTCTGTTTCAACCTGCTGCAAAATCTTTTTATCACTAATTTTCTGATTCCCTTCTACCTTTATATCAGTAATCTTATTCCCTGACACATCCTCAACTGCAAACAAATTAGCATTAAAAACTACTACAACTAACAAAAAAGTTATTATTGCTACTCTTTTTAACATCATATCCCTCCATTATTAATCTTTTATTAATTATAATTAGTGATTAATTCCTTAACAACTTTAATTAAAGTATAACCACTAGTTGTGATAAAACTTTGATAAAAACAAAAAAATCTTCATTACCCTAATAACCATTGTCTTTTTAAACCAAATTTACTTCCCTCTCTATTTTATTATAGTTTAAAATCCCAGTTCCTGCTTGAAACACTTTTTTTGTTTTTTATTTTTTTAGTAAAATTGTCTTATCTTTTATTTCTTTGAAATTATTAAATAATTCCTCTATATAAAACCAGCTTACACTTTCTACATTTGCCAATTTATTAAATTGATAATCTAAATCTATTATTAGCTGCTGTTCCTTCTTTTGATAATCAACTTTAAGTTGACCTTCATAATTGTTAACCTTTTTATTTTCAGGCAGCAGCTGCACATCATAACCATCCGGAATATTAATTATAATCTGTTTATTAATCCTACAAGGTAAAGTGTTTTGAGCATCGGCAATACTTAATAACAAACTCAACGGGGTATTGAATGCTTTAATTTTAATTTTATCTTGCTGCTTTTTATAATAATCTTGTACTTCAAAAGATAAATCAAACTCTGATTGCTCTGCTAATCCCTTAATACCATTAATATTCATTTTAGAAAACTGCAGCTTAGTATAGTACTTTTCTAAAATTTTATGCATCATTTCTTGACGTCCAATAGGGTTTAACCCTCTAAAAATAGCTTTAGCAATAAAATCATAAAAACCCCGGCTTTTTAATTGCATTCTTATTTCTGCTGCTCCATTTTCTTTTAAATCAATAACTTGTTTAACATTTTCTTGATTAATATTTTTATTTAAAATTGGAGTTGTGCTTAATTGTCCTGTCATTAAATTCAAAACCTTTTTCCCCTGAGTATCTAAAGATAAATTATTATATCTTGCAAAACCAAACACAGGGTCTAAATATAAATCATATTTAGGTAGATAAACTAAAAAATGATTAAAATCAGCTGCTACTATAACTGAATCAAAACTCTTATGTCTATTCATCACCACTGGCTGAGCTTTAACACCTATTTTTTTTAAAAGAGCAGTTAGAAAATAAACTTTATCTTTGGCAACAGCAGCTTGTTGTTGATAAATTTTGTTAAGTGGTAGTGGTTGATAACCATTGACACCTAATTGATGATCAATATGTTTAATCTCTACTGCTACATAATTATATAATGCTTTAATTTTCTCTTTTTCAGTTGCTAGACCTGTAGTTAGTTCTTTGACTTTCCGATTCAATTCTTGAGTAAATTGATCTGCTTGAGGAAGCAGTTTTTTATACCAGTTACTAAATTCTTGCCATGATTCTAAACTAGAAATATGTAATTTTGCTTGGGGTTTATAGCCCTCCCAAGTGTATATTTCTGTTTTCCCTTTTCTACTAATAGTTGGCCCATTTAATTTGTCAGTTGGCTTAACTCTAGTGTAAATATTTTTCCCTAACGGTACTTTTACTACTATTTCACCTTGGTGGCTGTTAATCGAATCAACAATTTGAATTTCTCCTGGAATTAATGTTTTTTTAATCTTTTTTTGATAAGAATAAATTATTAGTGCATCGGTTTCTACTTCTGAAAAATTAATAATCTTTTGATATTGACTTCGATATTGAGTATTGTCGGGAGTATATTGAATAGCTTTATCCTTAATTTGGTCTGCTGAAATATTAACTACTGTTCCAGAAGGTTTAATTATTTGGGCCTGCGTTACCTCCACTTCCTGCCACTGCGGATGATAGTTAATAGTGATTTGTTGATATTCTTCAGCGCCTTGACGATTAAAAATTTTAATTGCTCGATAACAATTTTCTAAATAAGGCTGTTCTGAATAATCAAAAACTTTTTCTTCCTTCCAGACTACAGCGTTTTTAGCAGGATAATAAAATTGATTGGGAGCTTCTTTTAATAAATCTTCTGGACTCTTTTGAGCAACAGCCGTAGTAGACAGCATTGTAAACAACATTAGAAATAATAGGCTATAAGTTATTTTCTTCATAATTTACCCCCTAGCTCTTAAGCTCAATAACTGCTATAATAAGTTACTGTATCTTCCTCTATTTTATCAAGCCACTCTCCAATCTTCAAATCATTAATTACTAATTCAGGATTCAATTCTTGTAATGGTACTAATACAAAAGCTCTCTCTTCAATTCTAGGATGTGGTATAGTCAATTCAGGAGTAACTAGTTCTAAATCATCATAAATTAAAATATCTATATCAATAATCCGAGGACCCCACCGTTCTTCTCGAATTCTTCCTAATTCATTTTCTATCTTTTGACATTTTCCCAATAGTTCAGCCGCTTCTAAATCCGTTTTTAATTCTACACATAAATTCAAAAAATCATTTTGCTCTGTATAGCCCCATGGTTCAGTTTGATAAATTGAGGATACTGCTGTTAACTCTACAGCATTAATTTTTCCAATTAATTCTACTGCTGTTCTTAAATTTTTCTCTTTATCTCCTAAATTAGTTCCTAATCCTAAATAAACTTTTTCCATCTTTTATTCCCCTTTTCGGTGCTTCCTGCTATGCTAAGGATTCCTGCTATGCTAGGCTCAATGCGCAAGCTAGATACAGTGCTACTTGCGGGTTCTTTTTAGTTCTTCTTTCATTCCTAGTCAATCTTTAGCTCTATTTTACTGTTCTTACTTTAATATCTTTATTCCCTCCGGGTTTTCACACTACAGAAAACCCTTCGTGTAGACCTTAGCGCTTCCTGCTATGCTAGGCTCAATGCGCAAGCTAGATGCAGTGCTACTTGCGGGTTCTTTTTAATTCTACTCCTGCATAGTCGAAAATGCCTTCAATTGGTGCTTCTGGTTTTTTCACTCTAATTTGCACTTCTTGGACTAACTCAAATTGCTCCAAAATTTTCTGGGCCATATTTTCAGCTAATGCTTCTAGCAAATCATATTGTTCTTCCTCACAGATTTCTTTTATCACTTGATATACTTCTGCATAATTAACGGCTTGCTTTAAATCATCTGTAGTTCCAGCTAAACTTAAATCTGCTGACAGTTCAACATCTATAAAAAACTTCTGCCCTAACTCCTGCTCTTCATCTAAAACCCCATGATAACCATAAAATGCTAAATTGTTTAATAGAATTTTATCCATAGCTCTTACTCCTCACTTCTCCAAATTACATCTGTGACTTTAGCTGCTTGTAAATTTTCTGCTACATCATGCACTCTAAAAATATCTACTCCCTGCATAATTCCCATTACTGTAGTAGCAACTGTACCTTCTACTCTTTCTTGTGGTGGCACATCTAATATTTCTCCTAGCATTGACTTTCGTGAAGTCCCTAATAACAAAGGATATCCTAATCGTTTTATTTCATCTAAACGTCTCATGATTTCTCGATTTTCAAACTGAGAAATCCCAAACCCAATTCCAGGGTCTAAAATAATATTTTTTTCTTTAACTCCAGCTTTTTTAGCTTCTCTAATACTTTCTCGTAAAAAAGTTTTAATTGCTGCTATAATATCTTTATTAGAGTCATTACCTCGTCCATTATGCATAATTACTATCGGCACGTCATACTGAGCAACTACTTCAGCCATTTTAGGATCCCACTGCAGACCTCTAACATCATTAATCATATCTACTCCTGCCTCTAACATTGCCTGCGCTACTTCTGGTTTATATGTATCTACTGAAATAGGTACCTCAATATTTTTTACTACAGCTTCAATCACTGGTTTAATTCTATCTATTTCTTCTTGAGGAGTTACTTTTTGAGCTCCGGGTCGTGTAGATTCTCCTCCAATATCAATTATATCTGCTCCTTGAGCAACCATCTCTTGAGCCCGCTTAACAGCTTTTTCTACATCATAATATTCTCCTCCATCCGAAAAACTATCAGGTGTTACATTCAAAATCCCCATTATATAAGAACGATTTCCAAATTCAAACATTATTTTTCACTCCCTTATTTAGCTGTGGGTTATAAGCTATTCGTGATGTAACAGCTCATTAATTCTTAATTAAGTTCATTACTTCTTCACGTGATTTTTCATCACTTCTAAAACTGCCACGCACCGCAGAGGTAACTGTTCTTGATTCTGCCTGTTTAATCCCTCTCATAGTCATGCACATTTGTTCTGCCTCTACAATAACACAAACTCCCAAAGGATCTAACACATCATCAATAGCATCAGCAATCATCTTTGTCATTCTCTCCTGCAGCTGCGGTCTTTTAGCTACTGATTGTACTACTTTAGCTAATCTAGACAGACCTGTGACTCGACCATCTTGAGGAATATATGCTACATGCGCTTTACCGAAAAAAGGGATTAAATGATGTTCACACATTGAATAAAAATTGATATCTTTAACTAATACTAAGTCTTCATAGTCTTCATCTTCTAATACTAATTCTAAATGTGATCTTGGGTCTTCATTAATCCCGGAAAAAATTTCTTGATACATTTCTGCTACTTTTTGCGGAGTATTCTTTAAACCTTCTCGCTTTGAATCCACATTAAGAGCTTCTAATATATCAGCAACTGCATGTTCTATTTTTTTAGTATCCACAGTTATTCAACTCCTTATTATATCTCATTTCTTTTTTCTCTAAACCTTCTTTTAATTGATTAAAAATTTTATTTTGCTGTCCATATTCAATCTCACCAATTTGATTAATTTTCATTAATCCTAATAAACTATTAGTCAAAAATGCAAAATCAAATAAAGCTAATTCTGCTTTATTAATTACAGCTTCACCAGCTTTTATGCCTAATTCTTGGGCAATTAACATCACTTTAGATCTAATTATTCCCGGCAGTAAACTAAGTTTATCCGCTGGAGTATATACTTTTTTATCTTTAATAAAAAAAATATTAGCCATAGTAGCTTCTAAAACAAATTGATTGCTATCTAATAATAAGGCTTCATCATAGTCTTGAGCTTGTACTTTGTTTCTAGCATAAATATTAGAAAAGTAATTCGTAGTCTTATGTTGGTCTAAGAGATTTTCTCCCCGCCTAATCTCTGAAATTTTTAAATTATATCCCTGGTTATAATCAATTTCTTTGTAAGGAATTTCACGTGTAGAGAAATTATAACCACTTTCACAAATAGTAATCTTTAGTGCTTGCTGGTCTAATTTTTTACTATATTCTATTAGCTCTTCTTTCAATTCTTGTTTTTTAATCGGCAGAACAATTTCTAAATTTCTACTAGATTGATATAGCCTAGTTAAATGTTCTTCTAAAAAAATTGCTTTGCCCTCAACTACTTTTATAGTTTCAAATAACCCAATTCCATATTGAGCTAATTTGCTATTAAAAGAAATCTTATTCTGCATAATAACCCAGCACCGCCTTCATTATTGACTCAGCCTTATCTAAAGTTTCTTGATATTCTGCTTCTGGATTTGAATCCCAAGTTATTCCACCACCAACCTGAAAATGAATTTCTTCCTGTTGTTTAATAATCGTTCTAATAGCAATGTTTAAATCTACTCGACCATCAAAACCTATGTAACCAATGGACCCTGTGTAAACTTTTCTCTGCGTTGGCTCTAATTTATCAATGATTTCCATAGACCTAATTTTAGGAGCACCAGTAATGGAGCCCCCAGGAAAAGTTGCTTTAATTAAATCTACTACATTGTTGTCTGCTTTTAATTGGGCTTCTATTGTAGCTACTAAATGATGCACATTAGCATATTCTTCTAATTGATATAACTCAGGCACTTTCACGCTTCCTAATTGAGCAACTTTAGCTAAATCATTTCTTTCTAAATCAACTATCATCAATAGTTCAGCTTTATCCTTTTCACTAGCTAATAATTCAGCTTTTAACTTTTGGTCTTCTTCAGAAGTTGCACCGCGCGGTCTAGTTCCTTTAATCGGTCTAGTTTCAACTCTTTTATCTTCTACTTCAATAAATCTCTCTGGTGAATTAGATAAAATATCAACTTCAGGAAACTGCAATAATGCCGCAAAAGGAGCAGGGCTAACTTCTCTTAATCTTTGATACAATTGATAACTAGTACAGTTTACTGTCCCTGAAAATCTTTGACTTAAATTAGCTTGATAAATATCCCCTTGTTTAATATGCTTTTTTACTTGTTTAACAGCTGCTAAATATTCAGCTCTACTAAAATTGGCCCTTAATTTAGTTGGATTAAGTTCCACTGATTGCTGTTGTATATTGTCTTTATTTTGTTCAAAGCTTTTAATTCTATTAATCACTCTATTTTTAATTTCTTGCTCTTTTTTCTTGTTCAAATCAGGGCTTGCAAAATAAACCTGCTGCTGCTGATGGTCTACTACTAATACCCAATTATATAGTCCTAAATATAAATCTGGTATTTTTAAATCATCTACTGCCCTCTGAGGCAGAGTTTCTATACAGTGACATAAATCATACCCTAAGTAACCCACAGCTCCACCAATAAAAGGGAGCTCTGTATTGTTATCTATTTTATAATTAGCTAATTTTGTTCTTAATTCTATAAGTGGCTGCTCTTGATAATCGTACTTTAAGATTTCAAAAGGATTAGCACTAATTAAAGAGTACCTACCTAATTTATTATTTAAATTACTATCCAGAATAAAGCTATAATCTTGATCTTTAAATATAGTATATAATTCAAAAGCAGTTAAATCTGTTGTTAACTGTTCTATCATCTCCTACACCTCTAACTTTAACTAATTCCTTTTAGTTAATTTAAACAGGTACTGCAAAACTACAGGACCTGTTTAAATTAAGAGTTTTCTCTAACTTCAATATCTGTTTCTTTATTTTATCTTTGCCCATAAATTAAATTCTTTAAAATTCAATTCAGTAAAATTAAGAAATTCCGTTCCAATACTCACAAACTGCTGTGATAATCTTTCTTTATCACTTACATAAAAGTTACGCCTACCTGTTCCCACATTTTTCAACACTTCTTGCCGGGCCAAAATTCTTCTAGCTTTAATGGCAATACCTCGACCAGGATAAATTAACTTTACTTCAGGGCCCATTACTTCTTTAATCACTCCACCTAAATAAGGAAAATGGGTACATCCTAATAATAAAGTATCTATCCCTTTTTCTTTTAAAGGCAGTAAATATCTTTCAGCTGTTTGTTTTGCTTTTGCACTATATAGTTCTCCAGATTCTACTAAAGGAACAAAATCAGGACAAGCCTTAGCAAAAACCTCTATCTCCTTACTATGAGTATAAAGAGAATCTTGATAAGCTGAACTACCAATAGTTCCTGTAGTAGCAATTACACCAATTTTATTATTTTCTGTACGAGCAAGTGCTTCTTCTACTCCAGGGTTAATGGGCCCAATAATTGGAATAGAAAACCTCTCTTTTGCTGCTGCTAAACCTGCTGCAGTAGCAGTATTACAGGCAATAATTACTATTTTAGCACCTGCTTCTACAAAATAATTTATAATATCAAATACAAACCCCCGCACTTCCTCCTGCTCTCTTGGCCCGTAAGGCAAATGAGCAGTATCACCGAAGTACACAATATCTTCAGCAGGAAATTCAGAGACCATTTCTTTAGCAATAGTTAATCCCCCTACACCTGAATCAAATAACGCAATTCCATTTTTTATTTCCATTGTCACCATCCAATCATTTAAATTTAAGTCTAATCCTAAGCTTAAGTATAAATAAAAATCATCAACAAATCAATTGCTTTAATCATGCACCTATTCTTAGTTTGATCTTAATACTATTTTACTTAAATTTACAGTTAATCATGAATTTTATTCCCGCTAGTTGTTTGTCCACAAGTTAAAAGCGAGACCCTAGGTCCCGCCTCAGTCATTTTGTATAATTCTGCTATTAAAAGGAATCGCTTTACTCAATTCCATATGCCCAGCTAAAGTTTTAATTTCTGCCCCATCAATTAAAATTTTAACTTTATCTATTTCATTAAATTGTGTTAGAGTATTGACTATAGAATAAACTGTCATTGTCTCTCCAGCAGTTCCACCCCAATGTTCTTCTGCTAATTCTTTACTAAAATTAACTTTAGCAACCCCCGACTGGACTTCAATTCCTAACAATTCTGTTTGAGGAGGAATAGTTACTACTAATTCATCAGATTGAGGTCCAGCAATCAATTCTTGAATTAAATTTTGATAAAGATTATTCTTCTTAACTTCCCTTTGTTCCGATACTAAATAAGAAGCTTGCGAATTAGCAAAATAAACTTTAGTTTTTATAGTAGCAAAAAAATTGATATAAATCAAAACAAATGCTAAGATAGCTATTACCACATAAAGCAGCAAATTTTTTCTTTCATCCATTATTATTCCTCCCCTGATAATGACTCAAAGTATTTAATAATTCCTTGGTAAATTGCTAAAGCAGACTTGTTCTTGAAATCATCTTCCATGACTTTATCTTCTTCTTCTTGATTACTAATAAATAATATCTCTTCTAAAACTGCTGGCATAGTAGTATGTTCTAGAACATATAATTTTTCCTTTTTAACTCCACGGTCAAAAGTTTTCAAATTCTTAACTAAAGAGCTTTGAAGAAATTGAGCTAATAGTTTCGACTGTTCTGTATAATCTGGTGAAATAAAAGTTTCCGTACCAAAAGAACTATTTTTGCGGTGCCCATTTAAATGAATACTGATGAAAATATCACTGTTAGCTTTGTTAGCTATTTTAACTCTCTCAGCTAAAGGAACAAATTCATCTTTCTTTCTCGTCATTATTACAGTTGCCCCTGCTTCTTCTAATAACTGCTTTAATTTTAATCCAATATCTAAGACAGGCTTTTTCTCTCTC
>JBNJFD010000044.1:0-12656 GCA_051746525.1 Bacillota bacterium
AACAGCTTGAATAAAATTGACAAAGCAGCTAAAAAAAGATATAATTATTTAAAACCGAATAAACCATGCTCAGGTTTGAAGAACATTAGCCTGAGTTTTTATTTAATATTATAGATTATTTTTGCTGGACAATGCACAATTAAGAGGTAATTAAGGAGGGAGAATTATGAGTATTAAAAACAAAGATAACAAGCAGAGAAAAATAAAGATTACTGATACAACTTTAAGAGATGCGCATCAATCTTTATGGGCAACTCGAATGAGAACCGAAGATATGCTGCCCATCATAGGTAAGATGGATGAAGTAGGGTATCATGCCATGGAAGTATGGGGTGGAGCAACTTTTGATGTATGTATGCGTTATTTAGATGAAGACCCTTGGGAGAGGTTAAGGTTATTAAATTCTTATACTAATAAAACTAATCTCCAAATGTTGTTAAGAGCCCAGAATGTGGTAGGATATAAACATTATCCGGATGATGTAGTTAGAGAATTTGTTTATAAGGCAGCTGAGAATGGAATAGATATTTTTAGAATTTTCGATGCCCTTAATGATGTTAGGAATATGAGAACTGCAATTGAAGCAGTACAAGAAACTGGCAAACATGTGCAAGCTACAGTAGTTTATACTGTTAGCCCCGTGCATACTATTGAGCATTATATAGAAACAGCACAAGAATTAGAAGAAATGGGAGTAGATTCTCTATGTGTTAAAGATATGGCAGGTTTATTAAAACCATATCGTGCTGAAAGATTATTTTCAGCTTTAAAAGAGAAGGTTGATTTACCAATAGAATTCCACAGTCATTATATTGGTGGAATGGCAATGACAACTTATTTAAAAGGAATTGAAGCAGGTGTAGATATTATTGATACTGCTACTGCCTCATTAGCTTTTGGATCTTCTCAACCGCCAATTGAAACTATGACAGCTATTTTCCAAGATACTCAATATGACACTGGTTTAGAACTTGAGAAATTGTTTGAAATAGATAGTTATTTTGAGCGGGTAAGAAGAAGAAGAGGATTTGATCGAGGAGTAACTAAAATTACTGATATGCAGACTTTCTCTCATCAGGTACCAGGAGGTATGATTTCTAACTTAGTATCTCAACTTGAAGAACAAGATGCTGGTGATAGGATTCATGATGTTCTAGAGGAGATACCAAAGGTTAGAAAAGATTTAGGATATCCCCCACTAGTAACACCAACAAGTCAGATTGTTGGAACACAAGCTGTATTCAATGTATTACTAGGGGAAAGATATAAGGTAATACCTGATGAAGTTAAATCTTATATTAAAGGATATTATGGACAGCCACCAGCTGAAATCAATCCTGAAGTACAGCAGATGGCAATAGGCGATGAAGAACCAATCACTTGTCGCCCAGCAGATTTATTAGATCCAACTTTAGATGATATTAAAGAAGAGATTGAACGATATGCAGAGCAAGAAGAAGATTATTTATCTTATGCATTATTTCCACAGGTAGCTTTGAAGTTTTTAAAGGAAAGAAAAAAAGAAAAAGATATTTTTGGAGAAGATGACCCAGAAGAAGGTCACACTAAGGAGGCTAATGAAGAAATGGAATTAAAAGATATTAAAGAATTAGTAGAAATGTTAAATGAGACTGACATTTCTGAAATCAACTTAGAAGATGAAGGAACTAAAATTAGTATTAAAAAAGGTGGTCAAGTTGTAGCTGAAGAAACTACAGTTTCTGCTCCACAATCTCAGCCCGAAGCTCCACAGGCGAAGGTTTCTTCGGAAAGCTCTGAACCGCAAGAAAGTCAAGCAGCAGAGGAAGAAGTAGCGGTTGATGGTGAAGAATTTGAAGCGCCAATGGTAGGAACATTTTATCGTTCTCCTGCTCCTGACGCTGACCCATTTGTTGAAGTAGGAGATGTAATTGAGGCTGGAGATACATTATGTATTATTGAAGCTATGAAATTGATGAACGAAATTGAGGCAGAATATAAATGCAAAGTATTGGACATCTTAGTTGAAGACGGAGAAGCTATTGAATTTGGTCAACCTTTATTTATTTTAGAAAAGATGTAATTTTGTAATTAACTAGGAGCATAATTAATAGAATATGTTTAGGAATAGTGTCAGTGGCAGTAACCTTCACTAAATTTTAATAGTTGGTTATAGTTGCTGGCACTAATTTCTAATGGTAAATAAAGTAAATGATGAATAAAATGATTGTAGGTATTAAAGAATATTAATATAATAATAGTATAAAGAAGTTTTTTGAATTTGGTATATTTGAATTTGGTATGAAGGGGTAGTGATAAAATGTTTGATAAAATATTAATAGCAAATAGAGGAGAAGTAGCAGTTCGAATTATTCGAGCTTGTCAAGAACTAGATATTTCTACAGTAGCTGTTTATTCTGAGGCTGATAAAGAAGCGTTACATGTTAGAGTTGCTGACGAGGCTTATTGTATAGGACCTCCTGCATCTAATGATAGTTATTTAGATATTCCAAGGCTAATTAGTGTAGCTGAAATATCTAATGCAGATGCAATTCATCCAGGTTATGGATTTTTATCAGAAAATGCTCATTTTGCCGAAGTATGTGAAGAATGTGGAATCAAATTTATTGGCCCTAATGCAGGGACAATTGAAAAGATGGGAGATAAATCAGTTGCTCGTGATACAATGATTGAAGCTGCTGTTCCTGTAGTACCTGGAACAGAAGGTGCTTTAGAAGGAACGGAAGATGCTAAAGAAATTGCTGAAGATATTGGCTATCCAGTAATAGTTAAAGCTTCATTTGGTGGTGGAGGACGAGGAATGAGAATTGCTAATAATGAAGGAGAATTAGTGCAAGCAATCCAAACTGCTAGCTCTGAAGCTGAAGCTGCTTTTGGAAATGCTGAAGTATACTTAGAAAAATATGTAGAAGACCCACGCCATATTGAATTTCAGATTTTAGCTGATGAACATGGTAATGTTATTCATTTAGGTGAAAGAGATTGTTCTATTCAACGCCGCCATCAAAAGATGATTGAAGAGGCTCCTTCGCCGGCTATTACACCTGAATTAAGAGCAGAGATGGGTCAAGCTGCTATTAGAGCTGCTGAAGCTGTTGATTATCATAATGCCGGAACAGTAGAAATGTTGTTAGATAAAAATGATGATTTTTATTTTATTGAGATGAATACTAGAATTCAGGTAGAACATCCCGTTACAGAATTAATTACAGGGATTGATATTGTTAAAGAACAAATTAGAGTAGCGATGGGTGAAGAATTAGGATATGACCAAGATGATATAGAATTTGATGGGGCTGCTATTGAATGTAGAATTAATGCTGAAGATCCAGCTAAAGATTTCCGACCTTCTCCAGGAAAAGTTACTGAGTATTTAATTCCAGGTGGCTTTGGAGTTAGAGTTGATAGTGCTGTTTATCAAGATTATGTAATTCCCCCATTCTATGACTCTATGGTAGCAAAGCTAATTTGTTGGGGACGAGATAGAGAAGAATGTCGTAAAAGAATGTTAAGAGCTTTAAATGAATTTGAAATTGGTGGGGTGAAAACTACTATTCCATTCCATAAAGAAGTACTAAATAATGAGTACTTTATTAATGGAGAATTTGATACTAGTTTTATTCCTACCCATATTAGTAATAAAGAAGAACAAGAAGAATAAACCTAGAAGCCTATAGGGGGTTATAAAATGGGAAATGAAGATAATGCCGGGGTAATTAGGATCGCTGATGAAGTGGTTAGTATTATTGCTGGTCTTGCTGCTACAGAAGTTGAAGGAGTAGCAGGAATGAGTGGTGGATTGTTAAACAGTGGTTTTGCTAAAATATTAGGTAAAAAGAATTTGTCTAAAGGCGTTAAAGTAGAAGTTGGAGAAACTGAGACAGCAGTGGATTTATATGTGATAGTTGAATATGGTGTTAAAATTGCTGATGTTGCTTGGGAAATTCAACAGAATGTTAAAAAAGCTATTGAAAGTATGACTGGTTTAAATGTAGTGGAGGCTAATGTTCATGTAGAAGGTATTGATTTTAGAGATGAAGAAGAAGAAGAGGAGCAAGAAGAAAGTGCCGAGGAAGAAGAAAATGTTACAGAAGTTCCTAGGGTGAAATAATTGAAATAGATTATTAAAGATTGAAAATGGGCTTTGTTTATTATTGTCCATTTTCAATTGTTATTTTAGTAGCTTTATTTATTTTAGAAAGGAGGAAGTCATGAAATTTTTAGATAGGTTTTTTATTTTTGTGGTAGCATTAATTGTAGTGGCACTTTCAATGGGGATTTTTGGATTTTATTTTGATTTATTTTCTCAATATAAAATTGCTAATTTCATAACTGATTTAGAAGGTAAGATTGAAGCATTAGCAGCTGCTGTAGTTTTATTTTTAATTGCTGCTCGAATCATTCAGCTTTCTTTAATGAGCAAGAAGGACAAGCAGACTATTATTGGAGAAGGTGAATTGGGCACAGTTCGTGTTACTATTGAAGCTATCAATAGATTTGTAAAGGATATAGCAAGTCAGGAAACAAATGCTAAAGATATTAAGTCTAAAATTAAAACAACTGATAGTGGTTTGAATATAGTATTAGATTTAGCAGTATATAATAAAGTTAAAGTACCTAATCTAGCTGATGAGTTGCAGCATCATGTAAAAGCAGCAATAGAAGAAGCTATTGGAGCAAAGGTTAATCGTGTAGAAGTTTTAGTGAGAGCTATTGAAAAAAAGGATGAAGGAAAGCGCAAATTGCAACTAGATTAAAAAATGAGGTGTTTAGAAAATGGATAACTGGGATGATTTATCGGAGATTATTCAATTGTTACATAAGTATAAAGGGCGCTTGATTGGATTATTAATTGGATTGTTTAGTTCTATTTTAATAATTGAGTTTGGTATTATCCCAGCTGTGTTTATTATTAGCTGCATGGGAATTGGTTATTATTTAGGACTGCGCTATGATAGTCGGCAGGATTTGCGGGATGTATTAAATGAAATTTTTCCACCTCATGAATAAAGTGATTAATCTATGCCACCTAATTAGCAGGTGGTTTTTTATTTTTTGTTTGATAGTTAAGTGTCAATAGTATATAGTAATAATGGATAGTTAAATAGATTATACTAGTCAAAAGGAGCGAGTTATTAATGAAAAAAATATTAACTAGGCATCAATCACGAGAGATTGCTGTGCAGGTTTTATATCAAATTGATATTAAACAAGACAGTTTAGAAAGCAATTTGGATGATTTACAAGAAGAACATCCTAATTTAGAGTTAGAAGATAGTTTTTTAGCTGATATTATAAATGGTACTTATCAGCATATAGCTGAGATTGACCAGTTAGTTAATGATAATATAGATAATTGGAAAGTGAAGCGCATGGCTAAAGTAGACCGTAATGTAATTAGACTAGCTATTTATGAACTGTTATATCAAGATGATATTCCTGTGGCTGTTTCGATTAATGAAGCAGTAGAGTTAGCAAAAAGTTTTAGTAACCAGGAATCTGCAAAATTCGTTAATGGAGTTTTAGCAAAATTAAGTGATTATTTGGAGCTAAAAGAAAATGAGTAAAGATTTAATTTTAGGGATTGACACTAGTAATTATACTACTTCAGTAGCCCTATTAAATCAGTCTGGAGAATTAATTGCTCAGCAGAGAAAAAAATTAAAAGTTGAGAAAGGTCAGAGAGGTTTGCGGCAGTCAAAAGCAGTTTTTCAACATCTCAATCAACTGCCGGGAATAATTAATAATGTGATTGCAGATCACCAGAAAGAGTTAGCTAAAATAGTGGTTAGTACTAAACCAAGAGATGACGAAGATTCTTATATGCCTGTATTTAGAGTGGGCCAAGCTCAGGCTAAAACTTTGGCTCATGCTTTAGATATCCCTTTGTTTGAAGTTTCTCACCAAGCAGGTCATTTAATGGCTGGATTATGGTCTAATGATGTGCGGCTTGATCGTTTTTTAGCCCTTCATTTATCGGGAGGAACTACAGAGTTGCTATTAGTAGAGACAGCAGGGGCAGACTTTGCTATTCAAGAAGTAGGAGGTAGCCAAGATTTAACAGCAGGACAGTTTGTTGATCGGGTAGGAGTAAAATTAGGTTTGCCTTTTCCGGCAGGAGCAGATTTAGAAAAATTAGCTCAACAGAGTAAAGGAGCAGGATTAGAATTACCTTATTCAGTTCAAGACTTAGAAATTAGCTTTTCAGGACCTTGTACAGCAGCAATGAGAAAAATAGAAGCAGGAGCAGCACCAGAAAAAGTTGCTGCAGGAGTACAACAAGTAATAGCTCATTCTTTAATCGAATTATTGACGACAGCAATTGAGGAGTACGACTGTTATAATCTATTGTTAGTCGGAGGAGTAATGGCTAATCAATATTTAAGAACAGAACTCAAAGAAAATTTAGCCAATGAAGAACTAGGAGCAAAAGTTTACTTCGCTGACCCACAATGGAGTAGCGATAATGCAGTAGGAACCTCAGCACTAGGGGTAAAGCTCTAGAACCTAGCGCCGCTACTATGCAATATGCAAAAAGCGCAGTACTAAGCCAAGCCTACTATGATTAGCAAAAAGTACAGCGACTATATCTCTGTAAACTCATCATTTTTTAAATAACTAGCAATCATCTTCTCAGCTTGTTTTTTAGCTACTTTCATATTAACAGTTTGTTTTCTTTTCATATTTTTTTTAAAAACATTATGTGATTTAGAAAATTGATTTAAAAATGAATAAAAGTCAATAAATTTTTTAGTTTCAGATTCTAATTCTAATTGAATTACTATGCCGGAACTTGTTTCCTTAGTTTGAGGGTCAATTAAATCAAAGAATTGTTTGGTTATTTTAACCATTGCAAGCACCTGCCTTATAATTGATAATGGATAATAAAAAATATAAGATATTATTGATTAATTCACATCATTATTATACAACATAATTCTTAATTTATCTAAAAAAAATTCAATCTATTTGTTTTTATTATAAGATGCTTCTAAAATAGAACTACTGACGGGGTACAGTAGAAGCTAGCAATGATTATTTAAAAGACAACAGGGATTAATTTTATCAAACAACCCCTAGGGGTTGTTTTTCATTATTTTTCATTTTATGCTATAATAATAAGTGGTTCTATAATTAAGGCTTGGATTTTGATTATCAAGAGAGTAGAGAATAAAGTATCAAGATAGTGAAACACTAGCTATTGTAGGACTTTTTTAGTTTTAAAACTAGTTTATTATATTTTATAGAGGAGGAATTAAAGATGAAGTTAAATGATGACAAAATTTTAGATGGTAAAAAAGTAGCACAAAAGTTAGAAGGAGAAATTGAGGCTGATGTTAAAAATTTAAAAGAACAAGGAGTTGAGCCGGGTTTAACGGTAGTATTGGTAGGAAATAATCCTGCTTCTCAAGTTTATGTATCTTATAAAGAAAAAGCTTGTAAGCGGGTAGGAATTAATTCTAATATCATTGATTTACCTCAAGATATTAGTGAAGCAGATTTATTAAAGGAAGTAGAGAATTTAAATCAAGATAAGAGTGTAGATGGAATTTTAGTTCAACTTCCTCTACCTGACCATATTGATGATGAAAAAGTAATTAATACCATTGATCCTGCTAAAGATGTGGATGGTTTTCACCCTGAAAATGTGGGCCAATTAGTAACGCAGGGAGATATGGATTTAGCGCCTTGTACTCCTAAAGGGATTATGACTGTGTTACAAGAATATGATATAGAATTAGAAGGGCAAGAAGCTGTAATAGTCGGACGTAGTAATATTGTAGGGAAACCAATGGCTAATATGTTATTAAATAATAATGCGACCATAACAATTTGTCATAGTCGGACTCAAGATTTAGCCAGTCATACTACTAATGCTGATATTTTGATAGCTGCTGTGGGAATAGAAGAGTTTATTACAGCAGATATGGTTAAAGAAGGAGCAGTAGTAGTTGATGTAGGAATTAATCGAACTGAAGATGGGTTAGTAGGAGATGTTGAATTTGAAGCAACAAGAGAAAAGGCGGCTGCTATTACTCCCGTACCTGGTGGAGTTGGCCCAATGACTATTGCAACATTATTACAAAATACAATTACTGCTTGTCACCAGAGAAGAGACTAACATGACAGATTTAATGGAGAAGATATTATCAGTATCACAGCTAAATGAATATATTAAGGGGGTTTTACAGTATGACCCCCACTTGCAGCAGGTATTAGTGCAGGGGGAAGTTTCTAATTATTACTGTCATTATGCCTCAGGGCATGTGTATTTTACTCTTAAAGATGAGAATACTCAGTTAAAGGCTGTGATGTTTAACAGTCAGAAAGAAGAACTTGACTTTGAATTAGAAGACGGGATGAAAGTGATTTTAGAAGGAGAAATTACAGTTTATGCCCCGCGGGGTGAATACCAGATTCAAGTAAAAAATGTCCAGCCTAAAGGGACAGGGGCTCTTCATATTGCTTTTGAGCAGTTGAAAGAAAAGTTAAACCAAGAGGGTTTGTTTGCAGAAAAGCACAAAAGAAAACTTCCTGAAATACCACAGAGGATAGGTGTGATTACTTCACCGACTGGAGCAGCAATTAAAGATATTATTAGTGTGGTTAAACGAAGATTCACTAATGTATCGCTTTTAATTGCTCCTGCTACAGTACAGGGTGATAATGCAGAACCTACATTATTAAAAGGCTTAGATTTATTAAATAATCATTTTGATGTTGATGTGATTATCATTGGTCGAGGAGGAGGATCTTTAGAAGATTTATGGGCTTTTAATAAAGAAAAATTGGCGCGAGCTATTTTTAATTCAGAGACCCCTGTGATTTCAGCGGTAGGGCATGAAACAGATTATACTATTTCAGATTTTGTAGCAGACTTGCGCGCTCCTACTCCATCTGCAGCAGCAGAACTTGTAGTTTCTGACCGCGAGGAATTAGAGAAATATTTGCAAAGATTAGTAAACAATTTAGATAGAGCAGTTGCAAATAAATTAGAACAAGTCAAACAGCATGTAGATAATTTAGCTGCTAAATCTGCTTTTAGGCAATTACCGGAACAATTAAAAGAGGAAGCACAGAAAGTAGATGATTTAGCACAACAATTAGATAAGAATATTAAGGATAAAATAAATAGAAAAGAAGATAAATTACAGGCTGTAGTAGGCAAATTAAGTTCTTTATCTCCCCTTAATACCTTGGCCCGGGGTTATAGTTTGGCTAGAAAAAAAGATACTAAAGAGAAAGTTAATTCTGTTACTGATGTTAAGCAGGGAGAAATCTTAGAATTGATAGTTAGAGATGGAGAATTAATTTGCGAAGTTCAAGACCTCAAATTAGACAAAGAAGATAATTTATAACTAAAAGAAGCTTGATGCAGGTAATAATTGCTTGATAGAGAATTAATAAAATTGGGATTAGTAGTTTAAGGGAGTTGTTAGTTATGGGAAAAGAAGAGTTATCTTTTGAAGATGCAGTAACTCAATTAGAAGAAATAGTAGATAATTTAGAAGATAAAGAAATTTCATTAGATGAAGCACTGCAGAAGTATGAGCAGGGAGTTAAATTGAGTAAATTTTGTTCTAACAAATTACAACAAGCAGAAGAAAAGATAAAGATAATTAGAAGTGAAGCAGGAACTGTAGAAGTAGAAAATTATGAGGAAGAAGGTAAGTAATAATGAGTGTTAAAGAATTTATTGCTAAGAAAGCTGAAGATATTAATCAAGCTCTTGATTATTATCTTCCTGCAGCTGATTTGAAACCAGCTAAATTACATCAATCAATGCGCTATAGTGTTTTAGCAGGAGGAAAGAGACTGCGGCCTATTTTAACTTTAGTAGCAGCTGATTTAGTGGGAGATGTGGAAGAAGAAAAGATTATGCCGGCAGCTTGTGCTGTAGAATTGATACATAATTATTCGCTGATTCATGACGATTTGCCAAGTATGGATGATGATGATTTTAGAAGAGGACAGCCTAGTAATCACAAGAAATTCACTCCAGCAATTGCAGTTTTAGCTGGAGATGCCTTATTAACTATGGCTTTTGAATTATTATCCGATATAGATGATATTGATGCAGAAAAGGTTAGATTAATTACTAAGGAATTAGCTCAAGGAGCAGGTAATCAAGGGATGGTTGGCGGACAGGTAGTTGATATTGAAGCTGAAGGGAAAAAGATTGATAGTGATGAATTAAATTATATTCACCGCCATAAAACGGGTGCATTATTGAGAACTGCGGTAAGAATAGGAGCTTTCTTGGGTTCGGCTGCAGAAGAAGAATTAGAGGCGTTAACTACTTATGCAGAAAAGATAGGATTGGCTTTCCAGATTGTTGATGATATTTTAGATATTGAAGGGTCGGCTGAAAAATTAGGCAAAGCAGTAGGTAGTGATTTAGATAAAGATAAAGCAACTTTCCCAGCTATTTATGGACTTCAAGAATCTAAGAAATTAGCGGAGGAAACAATTAATGAAGCCAAAACTGCATTAGAGGTGTTTGGCTCTAGAGCTGAAATTTTAGAAAAACTAGCAGATTATATTGTGCAGCGGGATTATTAATTATATATTATCCATTAATTGAAGGTGGTTTAAATTATGGGAAATTTATTAGCAGAAATAACTTCTCCTCAAGATTTAAAAAATTTGAATTATGAACAATTAAATACTTTAGCTCAAGAAATCAGAAATGAAATTATAATGACTTTATCCGAAACAGGAGGACATTTAGCTTCTTCTTTAGGAGTGGTAGAATTAACATTAGCACTTCATTTTGTGTTTGATAGTCCTCGTGATAAAATAATTTGGGATGTAGGTCATCAATCTTATGCTCACAAACTAATTACAGGTCGTAAAGATAGATTTAAGACTTTACGCCAATTAGATGGAATAAGTGGTTTTCCTAAAATTTCAGAAAGTGAACATGACCATCTCAATGTAGGGCACAGCAGTACATCTATTTCTGCTGCTTTAGGTATGGCTGCTGCTAGAGATTTGAAAAATGAAGAACAAACAATTGCAGCAGTAATTGGAGATGGGGCATTAACAGCGGGAATGTCTTTTGAAGCATTAAACCATGCTGGTCATTCTGATAAAGATTTATTGGTAGTTTTAAATGATAATGAAATGTCTATTTCTAAGAATGTTGGGGCCTTATCTAATTATTTGAATAAAGTCAGGAGTAACCCTTATTTACATCAAGTAGAAAAAGATGTAGGTAAATTGTTGAATAAAGTACCTGGTTTCGGCAGTCAACTTAGTAAAACTGCTGCTAAATTTAAAAATAGCCTTAAGTTTTTAGTTATTCCTGGGATTTTATTTGAAGAATTAGGTTTTACTTATTTAGGGCCAATTGATGGTCATGACATTAAATCTGTGACTGAAAACTTAAAAAATGCTAAAAATATTGAAGGACCAGTATTATTACACACTGTTACTACTAAAGGTAAAGGTTATCAATTAGCAGAAGAGAAACCCTCTAAATATCATGGAGTTGGGGCTTTTAATATTAGAACAGGAGAAAAGAAAAACCCTCGTTCTAAACAAACATATACTGATGTTTATAGTGAAGCTTTAACTAATTTAGCTCAAGAAGATGAAGAAATTATAGCTATTAGTGCAGCTATGGAGAAAGTTGTAGGAGAATTTAAAAAAGAATTTCCTAATCGTTTTTATGATGTAGGCATTGCTGAACAGCATGCGGTTACTTTTGGTGCTGGATTAGCTTTACAGGGTCTAAAGCCCTTTATAACTATTTATTCTACTTTTCTACAGCGCGCCTATGATCAATTAGTTCATGATGCTTGTTTGCAGAAAGCACCTATTAAATTAGCTTTAGATCGGGCAGGATTGGTAGGGAAAGATGGTGAAACTCATCAAGGGATAATGGATTTTTCTTATTTACGCCATATGCCCAATATGGTAGTAATGGCACCTAAAGATAGGGCAGAGCTAAAAGCGATGGTCAAGACTGCTGCTCAATACAAGGCAGGGCCAATTGCTTTTAGGTATCCCCGCGGAGAGGTAGTAGATATTGCTGCTGATGAAGGTCAAGAGTTGGAAATAGGTAAAGCAGAAGTGTTAAGGGAAGGTAGCGATGGAGTTGTTTTAGCTATTGGTTCAATGGTTAATCAATCTTTAAAAGCTGCTGAAGAATTAGCAGCCGAAGATGATTTAGATTTAACAGTAGTTAATAGCCGTTTTGTTAAACCCTTAGATAAAGAATTAATTATAGATTTAGCACAGCAGTATCAGCAGTTATTTACGGTAGAAGAACATATCGACCAAGGTGGTTTTGGTAGTGCAGTAGCTGAATTAATAGTTGATAATAATTTGGATGTAGAGTTAAAGCGAATTGCTTTGCCTACTAAATTTATAGAACACGGTTCTCAGAAAAAGTTATTGGCCCGTTATGGATTAGATGTAACAGGGATTAAAAGGCGGATAAGGGCAGGATATAATTGATAATTGAGAATTGATAATTGACAATGAAAAACATGAAAAGTAATGAAACCGTGTAGTATAAATGTAGAGACTTGGCACTGCCAAGTCTAGCTTTTGATTTTGATTGTATGCTTTTGACTTTAACTATCAACTGTAAACTATCAACTGTAAACTATCAACTGTAAACTATCAACTGTAAACTATCAACTGTA
>JBNJFD010000045.1:0-12613 GCA_051746525.1 Bacillota bacterium
ACTTTATTATGGATTAATGCAGGGATGGCTCCATTTAAAAAATATTTTGACGGTAGTGCCACGCCGCCGAAAAGAAGAATTGCTACATCACAGAAGTGTATTAGAACTAATGATATTGAAAATGTAGGGAAAACGGCGCGGCATCAAACTTTTTTTGAGATGTTAGGAAATTTCTCTTTTGGTGATTATTTTAAAGAAGAAGCAATTGAGTGGGGTTATGAATTTTTAACTGAAGAATTAAATTTGGATGAAAGTAAGATTTGGATTTCTATTTATAAAGATGATGATCAAGCCTTTAAAATCTGGAATGAAAAAATAGGCATTGCAGCAGATAGAATTGTTCGCATGGATAAAGATGAGAACTTTTGGGAAATTGGAACAGGACCTTGCGGCCCTTGTTCAGAGATTCATTATGACCGTGGTATTGAGCACGGCTGCCCTGAAGGTTGTGAACTAGGTTGTGACTGTGATCGTTATCTAGAAGTTTGGAATCTTGTGTTTACCCAGTATAATAAGACAGAAGATGGAGAATATTTAGATTTGCCTCAGAAAAATATTGATACGGGGGTAGGTCTAGAAAGATTAGCTTCTTTAATGCAGGATAAAGATACTAATTTTGAAACTGATTTATTTTTACCCTTAATTGAATATATTACTGACAATTGTGAGGTTGAATATGGGGCAGCAGAAGAAACTGATGTAGCAATTAAAGTAATTGCTGACCATATTAGAAGTGTTACTTTTGCTATTGGTGATGGAGCGCTGCCTTCTAATGAAGGTCGGGGGTATGTAGTTAGAAGGGTTTTAAGGCGAGCTGTACGTTATGCTAAAGTTTTAAATTTAGAAGCTCCGTTTTTACATAGTATTGTACCATTAGTAGTAGAAGTAATGGGTGATTATTATAGTGAACTCCAGGAAAAAGAAGAACAGATTCAAAAGATTGTGAAGCAGGAAGAGCTGCGATTTCAAGAAACTTTGGCCCAAGGAATGGATATTTTAGAAGATTTAATTAGTGATTTAGAAGCAGAAAATGTGACTGAAATTCCAGGAGAAGAAGTTTTTACTTTATATGACACTTATGGTTTTCCTAAAGAATTGACAGCAGAAATTGCTTCTGAAAAAGGATTTACAATTGATGAATCAGGATTTGAAGTTGCTATGGAAAAGCAGCGTAAAAGAGCTCGAGCAGCTAGAGAAGATTATGATGAGGGGCATAGTGAATTAGAATTGTTTAAAGATATTAGGGATAGAGTTGAAGAAGTGGAATTTGTAGGATATGATAGCTATCAAATAACTACTAATATTAAGTCTATAACTCAACAGGAAGCAGAACAAGAACGTCTGAAAGCAGGAGACCAAGGACGAGTTATTTTAGAGCAGACTCCTTTTTATGCTGAAAGTGGAGGGCAGATAGGAGACCAAGGGTTGATTAAGACTGAATCAGGTCAGGCTAAAGTAATCGACACTTTAGAAATTGCTGAATTAGTAGTTCATGAAGTAGAAGTACAAGAGGGTGAATTAGTAGTAGGGGCTGAAGCAAGAGCAGAAATTAATAATGATTTAAGAGAAGCTACTGCTAAAAATCATACTGCAACCCATTTATTACATCAGGCTTTAAAAGAAGTGCTAGGTGATCACGTTAATCAATCCGGTTCTTCGGTTACTCCTGAACGTTTAAGATTTGATTTTTCTCATTTTGAGGCTGTTAGCGCTGCTGAATTAATAGAAATTGAAAAGAAAGTTAATCGACAAGTACAGGCTGATTTAGAGGTTGCTGTAGAAGTGATGTCGTTAGAAGAAGCTAAAAAAGAAGGAGCAGTTGCTTTATTTGGCGAAAAATATGGTTCTGAGGTACGTTTAGTATCAGCTGGAGATTATAGCACAGAACTCTGTGGAGGAACTCATATTGATGCTACAGGAGAAATAGGACTGTTTAAGATTGTTAGTGAATCAGGAGTTGCTGCTGGGACAAGGAGAATTGAAGCTGTAACTGGGCAGAGGGCTTTAAAATATGTGCAGGATAAAGAGAAATTAATTGCTGATGCAGCAGAAAAATTGAAAACTAGTCCTGATGAATTATTAGATAAAATTGATAAGTTACAAGGTCAGGTTAAAGATTTAGAAAAAGAGATTACGAGTTTAAAGGATAAGTTTGCTGCTTCTCAAAGTGATGATTTAGTGGGTGCTGCTGAAGAAATAGAAGGAGTTAATGTTGTTTTGAATAGCGTAGATGATTTAGATGCTGAAGGACTTAGAAAAATGGCAGATAATTTAGAACAGCAATTAGATTCAGGAATTATTATTTTAGCTTCTAAGTTAAGTAATAAAGTATTATTTGTTGCTAAGGTTACCGCTGATTTAGTAGAACAGGGATATCATGCGGGGAATATAATTGGTGAAGTTGCTCAAGTCGCTGGTGGTGGCGGTGGCGGTCGCCCTGATATGGCTCAAGCAGGAGGCAGTCAGCCAGATAAAATTGAGGCAGCTTTTGCTAAAGCACGAGAAATTATTACTAAAAATTAATAAAATTTATCAGATTAAAACAGGAAAAGTAGTGTGGTATAAAGAATAAAAGAAATAGAAAGACTATTACTGAAGAATTGAGGTGACTCCTAAATGAGTGATTTTGATAAAACTATGATGTTTAAAGTGAACAAAGAGGATGAAAGTGAAGTATCTAAAACTTTAAGAGAAGTTTATCAGGCATTAGAGGAGAAGGGTTATAATCCCATTGATCAGATTGTAGGTTATATTTTATCTGGAGACCCAACCTATATTACTAGCCATCAAGAGGCACGTAGTAAAATTAGAAAGTTTGAGCGTGATGAGATGATTGAGGAATTAGTTAAAAATTATTTAGATAAATAATTTGGAGTGATGAAATGAAAAGAAGAGTCTTCCAGATCACTTTAGTGTTGATTATGTTGGGGACGGGAGTAGCAGAAGCTAATAGCAAGGTAGTATTATTTGTGATGGATGGTGTAAGTTGGCAGGAATTACAACAGGCTACTGCTACTAATTATCAGCAATTAATGGGACAAGGTGCAGTTGCTTTAATGAATGTTAAAACAGCAGGGCAGTTAGAACCAGTAGATACTTATTTAACTATTGCATGTGGTAATCGGGCTCGAGGCGGTGCTGCAGGAAGGCTTAGCTTTAATGCAGCAGAAAGAGTACAAGGGATTACTGCTGCAGATATTTATCAACGCAGGATTAGGGAACTGCAAAGACCAGCAGCAGTTGTTAATCTTGGTTTAGCGCAGCTAAAAGAGGCTAATCAAGAAAGTGCTTATCAAGCTCAAGTAGGAAATTTGGGTTCTATTTTAACTGCTGAAAATTTAAACATAGCTGTATTAGGAAACGCTGATACAGAAGAAAGGTATCGACGGCAAATAGCATTACTAGGAATAAATAAATATGGTGTTATTAAGCAGGGGGATATTGGTCACCACATGAACAGCATGGTGGCACAATATCCCTCTAGCTATTTAACAAACCAACGTTATTTGATGCAGCAGTTTGATAAGTATTGGGAACAAAGTGATTTACTAATTATAGAATCCGGAGCTACGTCAAGAATTGAAGCAGTTAAAGATAAATTATTATCTGCTAAATTTGATCAAGCTAAAGAAAAAGCATTAACTCGAGTTGATAAATTACTAGCAGCAGTTGTTGAGCGTTTAAATTTTGAATCAGATTATTTAATTTTTTTGGCACCAACCCCAGCTAAAGAATATTTAAACTGCGGTTATCAATTAAGTTGGGTGGCAGTTGTAGGACCGGAAATTAAAAGCGGATTATTAACTTCGGAAACTACTAAACAATTAGGGTTAGTTACTAATCTTGATATTTTACCTACCTTGAATAATTATTTAGCTCCTGCTAATAAAAGAGATTTTTCTGGGCAAAAGTTAAAGGCTGTCGCCTCTGAAAATAGTATTCAGTATTTAACAGACTTGAATCAAGATATTAAAACTATTTTTTCCTGGCGACCAGTAGTAGTTAAACAATTTATAGTATTACAGATTATTATTATTTTGACAGCAGCCTTAATTATAATTTTTAAACCCTTTTCTGCTCAGATGAAAACTATAATTAGGTATGCCGTATTAACAGTTAATTGGCTGCCTTTGTTTTTTATCTTTTCTATAAAATTCACATCTCTTCCCTTGATAGCTGCTTTAATGCTGTGGTTAAGCAGCAGTTTTCTAATAGCTTATTATACTTCTAAAGTTTCTTTTTTAAAAGGATTCAAGGTGTTATTGCTACCGAATATTTTAATCAGTAGCAGCTTATTAATTGATTTATGGACAGGGGGGCAGTTACTTAAAGTTTCTATTTTAGGATATTCTCCTGTAATTGGAGCTAGATATTATGGGATTGGAAATGAATATATGGGGTTATTAATTGGTACAACTATAGTAATAGTCACTTTGATTTTTGAATTGAATGGTAAAGTAGATAACAAAATATTAGTGACTAGTTGTTTATTATTGGTGATTACAATTGGAGCTCCTAATTTAGGAGCTAATTTTGGTGGTTTGATTTCTGCCAGTTTGATTTCTGCTTTAACCTATTTTTATTTACAAAACTATAACTTGAATTTAAATTATATAGTTAAAATTTTGTTAATTGTAATAATTGCAATATTAATGTTAGTAGTAGTAGATATTTATAGTGGTGCTTCTACTCATGTAGCTAGATTAGTATTAAGAATTAAAGAATTTGGAATAGAAGAGCTGCTTAAAATTATTCATCGGAAATTAGCGATTAATGTTCGTTTATTACAGTGGACAATATGGACTAAAGTATTATTAGCTTTTGTGTTTTTGTTAGTGATTTTATTTAAAAACCCCCGTGGTTTAGCTGCTGATGTTGCAGCTAATTATCCTTGTTTTACTGCTGGATTTAAGGCTTTATTAGTAGGGAGTTTGGTCGCAGGCTTAGTTAATGATTCTGGAGTGGTAGTAGTAGCTACTTTGTTATTAATCCCCGTGTTTACTCTTGTATACTTAGTTTTTCAACAAATCGACTTGGGAGAAGAAGGAAATAAATGTTAAATGTATAATACTGTAAAAAGAGCAGGTGTAAAAATAATAACATAGTTCAAGAGGGGAACAAAGTGAGGGGTGGTTGCGATATTATCAATTATGCGTGATTTGTTTAATGGGACTGAGGAACATAAATTTCAATATAGAATAGCTTTAGATATTGGAACAGAATATGTTAAAGCTTTGATTATTAGATTTAATAATCAAGATGTGCGGGAAATTATTGCTTTTGCTAAAGTACAGCAAAATTATTCTAATATGGAAGGAGGGGCAATTTCTGATATTGAAGAAGTGATTAAGCGTTGTTATGAAGCAATTGAAGCTGCTAAGGAAGAGGCTGAAATTGAGCCTACTGAGATAGTAGTAGGGATTGCAGGAGAATTTGTAAAAGGTGTAGTTAATAAAGTAACTAAAAAACGGACTATTTCTACTAAGCAATTAACTAGAAGAGAAATAGATAATTTAGTTCATCAAGTGCAGGAGGATTCATTAAGTACAGCTCAGCAGAAGTTGTTAGCCGATATAGGATTAGAAAATATTAAGGTAGAATTAGTTAATTCTTCAGTTGTTGAAATTAAAATAGATGGATATAAGGTAACTAATCCAGAACAGTTTCAAGGAAAAAATTTAGAGGTGACTGTATTTAATACTTTTGCTCCTCTTGTTCATGTTGGTGCTTTAGAAACAATTGCTACTCGTTTAGGATATAAGTTAGTAGGAATTATTGCTGAACCTTTTGCTATTGCTAAAAGCATTATGAGTAATGAAGCTTATGAGTTTGGGGCAGTAGTAATTGATATTGGGGGAGGGACAACAGATATAGCTTTAGTTAGAAATGGAGGGATAGAAGGGACTAAGATGTTTAGCTTGGCTGGAAGAGATTTTACTCGGAGCTTGGCCCGTAATTTTAATATTTCTTTATGCCAAGCTGAAGAGTTAAAATTAAAATATTCTCAGCAGAAGATTAAAGAATGTAGAGCTCAAATTGAAACAGTATTAAAAAAAGATATTAAGTTATTAACAGAGGGATTGGAACTTGCTTTAGGAAGGTTAGCCAATTCTGAGGCTTTACCTCAAAAAATTTATTTATGTGGAGGTGGGAGCTCATTATTAGGATTAAAAGCGGGAATTAAAGAGCAAAACTTATATGAGGAATTACCTTTTTTTAAAATGCCGGAATTAAATTTGTTAACTGCTAGTGATATTAAAGGAATTGAAGATAGAGTGGGATTAGCTGATATTACAGCTAATGTAACTCCAAAAAGTTTGGCTTTGCAGGCTGCTATGGTACAGCAGAGTAAAAAAGAAAATTTTTTTACTAAGCTAGTGTCTAATTTTATTTAGCTAGGAGCGTTAATTATGAACGAGTATAGTGAAATATATATTGACCCGGAAGAATCATTAAAATCTTTTTTGGAAAAAGTACAAAGTGTAGATAGTCAAAATTTAGTGGTAATAATCCATCAACAGTCTTCTATTTTTATGGGGCAAATCAATATTGAGTTAATTAAAAAATATGCGCAGAGGGTTAATAAAGAATTAATATTTATAACTAATATAAAAAAAATGAAAAATTTACTAGAGGGAGTAGGATTTAAAGTTTGCCCTAGTCTAAAAAAATTTAAAGAGGAAAAAGAAATTAAAGAGTCTAATCCAGAATTCAAGGATGCTTTAATTGTCAAAAAACCTAAAATCAAAGCTAAAAGAAGCAAATTTAAAAAAGCAGCTCTTTTTTTTCTAATGATGTTAATAATAGCTAGCGGCTGGTTTTATTTAAATTTTCCTGCTGTGACAATTGAAGTTGCTCCTGTAGTAAAAACAAAGCAAGTAATAAGTAATTTAACAGCAGAGTTAGGACAAAAGCAATTAGATTATAATCAGCAGAGATTGCCGTTGTTTGAAAAAGAAGTAGAATTAAAAACTACAATTCAAGTGCAGGCAACAGGAGAAAAAAGTGTAGGAGTAAAGTATGCTGCAGGAGTAGTAACTTTCATTAATAATACTAAAGGAAATATAACAATTCCTAAGGGAACTGTAGTAGCTACTAGGAATGGGATTAAATATAAAACTTTAGCTAAGGTAGTAATACCTAAATTAGAAATAGAAAAGATGATGGGGGTTGTAGTAGGAGCTAGAGCAGGGAAAGAAGAAGTTAATATTCGTGCTCTCAATAAAGGGGAAATTGCTAATGTTAGTAAAGGCAGAATAGTAGAATTTGTTAATCGTGATTATCCAGTTAAATTAATTAATCCTGAAGCTACTACAGGAGGAAAAAATAAATTATTAAGCCAAATTACTGAGCAGGATTTAGCTAAAGGTTTTAAAAAGGCACAAAAGGAATTAACTACAGCAGTTCAACAAGAGTTGGCAAAAAAATTTGGTGCAGAAATGATTTTTTTTAAAGAGCAGGTTAAATTAGAAGAACCAGAGTTCAGTCCTCAATCTAAAGTAGGTGCTCTAAATAAGCAATTAACTATAATTGCTAAAATTAATGCTGCAGGAGTTGCTGTTAAAAAAAGTGATTTGAAGAATTTAGTCTATCAATCTTATAATAAAAATTTAGGAGAAAAATTTAGATTATATAAGGATAATATCAAAGTTAAAGCAGTTGAGGTGGTTAATAACCAAGCTAAAAGCTTGGAATTAAGAGCTGTCAGCACTGGACAAGTGATAGGGAATCTAAATCAAGTTGAATTAATTAATGAAATTTTGGGGAAAAAGGTTGCAAATGTTAAAAGTTTATTAGATAATATGAATGAAGTAGCTAATTATAATATTAGCCCTAATAATCAGATAAATGTACCGCAATTTAAATATGGAGTAAAGGTAGTAGTTGTTGAACCAAGCAAGGAGTGAACTAAATGAGAATTATGGGTTTAGACGTGGGAGATAAAAAAACGGGAGTTGCTTTAAGTGACCCTTTAGAACTAACAGCTCAAGGGAAGACAGTAATTGAATTTGAAGATCCTGCTGAGCAGTTAGAGTATTTATCTTCATTAGTGCATAAGTACAATGTAGACCAAATAGTAGTAGGTTTGCCAAAAAACATGAATGGGACATTAGGTCCTCGAGCTGAAAAAACACTTACTTTAGTGGAACAATTAGAACAGGAAGTGGATATTCCAGTTATTACCTGGGATGAACGGTTATCCACTATTGCTGCAGAAAGAACTTTAATTGAAGCAGATATGAGTAGGGCAAAGCGCAAAGATTTAATTGACAAGATGGCTGCAGTTGTAATTTTGCAGAACTATTTAGACAGCAGAGGTTAAATATTAACTTAGAATCAATTCAAGAGTTAAATGTATAATTAATATTTAAATTGAGGTGGTTATAATGGCAGAGGAAGAAGGATTAATTAAAGTTGTAAATGAAGAAGAGGGTATAGTCATTTTAGAGGAACATGATGGGAATGAGGCAATTTATCAAATTGTTACAGTAGTAGATGTTGATGATGTTTCTTATTTGATTTTATTACCTGAAGAAAATCACGAAGATGGAGAAGGATATGCTTTAAAAATTACTGAAGACCAAAATGGGGAACGAGTTTATGAACCTGTTATTGATAATAATGAATTAAGTATGGTGCAGCAAGAATTAGAAGAGCAGTATGAATAATTAAGGTTAGATAGTAAAAATTAGCATTATCCTCCTCCGAAATTTAGTATAGAAATTAGCAAAGATGTTAATACTGTTAATAAAGAACAAAGGGAGGGGGTTGAATTGTTATTAACTGAATCCTATCTTGAGGACAATTATTTCAGGATAGAAGGGACAACCCATGCATTAGAGAGAATGAAAGAAAGAGATATTGATCAAGATTTGGTAGTGGCCATAATTCTGAGTTTGGATATTAAACTTTTAGAATATAATGATACGGGAGAAGAAGTAGCAATAATTGACCAAGAACATAACTTGGCTATAATTATTGAAGTAAGAGAGTTCAAGGCAGTAGTAATTACTGTAATTGATCGGGCTAACATCCATGTAAAGGATGGAACATTATTAGAAGAAATTGCTTAAAAAAACCCTTGGGGTCACCCCAAGGGTTTTTGTTTAGTGTTAAGAACTTATTATAAGGTTGCTTAATCTTATAATTTTAATTATAATAAAGGGAGTAAATTATTTAGAGGGGATGTAATATCATGCCGGTGCCTAAAAAGTCTAAAAAAGTGAGAGTTAGCGCATTGCTATTTTTAGTATGCTGTGTAGTTTTAGTTTATTATAATTATTTATTATTACAATCGCCGAGTAAATTATTAGGAATTGAAACAAAAAAAGTAGTATCTGTTGAGTCGGGGAGTACTTTAAATAATATAGCACAGCAGTTGAAAGAAGAACAGCTAATTGTAGATCCTCTATTGTTTAAAGTTTATATTCGTTTAAGAGGTGTAGCTCCTGAATTAAAAGCAGGATATTACCGTTTTGATTCTGGAATGACAATGATTCAAATTGTAGATAAATTGTTAGCAGGAGAAATGGCAACTTATAAGTTGACTGTTCCAGAAGGAATAACAATAGAACAGTTAGCTTTGCGGTTAACGGAACGGGGGATTAGTAAAGATGAATTTTTAGCAGTGGCCCGCAATAAGGAATTAGATTTTTTGAATTTAGATTTGGAAACAAGAAATGAGATATTATATCCTTTAGAAGGTTATCTATTTCCAGATACTTATCAAATCCCCTATGGTAGTTCAGCACAAGAAGTAATAAATATTATGTTACAAGGATTTAAATCTAGAATACTTTCTTTAGAACAGCAGATAAAAAATAGCAATTATAGTGTGCGGGAAATAATTACTATTGCTTCTTTAATTCAAGCGGAAGGTAAATTAGATAATGAATTACCGATAATTTCAAGTGTGATTTATAATCGTTTAAAAAATAGGATGAAATTGCAAATAGATGCGACTATTCAATATATTTTACCGGAAAGAAAAACAAGGCTGTTGTATAGTAATTTAAAAGTTGATTCATCTTATAATACCTATTTAAATTATGGGCTGCCGCCAGGGCCAATTAACAATCCTGGGTTAGCAGCTATTAAAGCTGCATTAAATCCAGCAGAAACTGATTATTTATATTATGTAGCAGTTGGTGATGGGGAGCATAAATTTAGTACAAGCTATAGAGAACATTTGAGAATCCAAAATAGTTTGGAAAGTCAAGATTAGCAAGGAGGATAACATGAGTAACATAGTGCAGGAATGGATTATAGATTATTTGCGGCAAAGCCAGCCTGAAATTGAACAAGAAATTAAAAAAGTAGGAAAAGAAGCTCGAGAGCAGGGTTTACCAATTATAGAACCGGAAGTAGGAAATTTATTAAATTTATTAGTTAAAATTAGTGGAGCAGAAAGGATTTTAGAAGTAGGTGCTGCAGTTGGTTATTCTACTTTGTGGTTAGCAAAAGATTTTAGTGGGGAACTAATAACAATTGAATTGAAAGAACAAGAGGCTGTTCAAGCACAGGATAACTTTGCAAGATTAGGCTATGATAATATTGATTTAAAAATTGGAGATGCTTTAGAAGTAATGCCTACATTAGCAGGTGAATTTGATTTGATTTTTATAGATGCTGCTAAGGGTCAATATTTAAATTTTTTAGAACAGAGTTTAGATTTGATTAAAGATGGAGGGTTGATAGTAGCAGATGATGTATTATTTAAAGGCATGATTGCTGATGATCGATTTTATCATCCCCGTTATAATACCTTAACTAGAAGGTTAAAACAGTATGTTGAGCGGGTAATGAACAGCCCTCAACTTGATACTACTATTATTCCTTTAGGTGATGGGGTAGCAATTAGTAGAAAGAAAGGAGATTAATCATGCAAGTACCGGAACTGTTAGTTCCTGCAGGTGATTTAGAGAAGTTAAAAGTAGCAGTAATTTATGGTGCAGATGCTGTGTATTTAGGTGGTTCTGAGTATGGACTGCGTAAAAAGGCAGGCAATTTTACTTTAGCAGAAATTAAAACTGGGGTTAAATTTGCTCATGAGCATGATGTTAAAGTCTATTTAACAGTTAATATTATTCCTCATAATCAAGACTTAGAGGGTTTAGATCAAGATTTAAAAGAGGTAGCCAAGACAGGGATTGATGCTATTATAGTAGCTGATCCAGGTGTTTTTGCTATAGCTCAAGAAGTTGTACCGCAGTTAGAAGTTCATTTAAGTACTCAGGCTAATAATACTAATTGGCGCAGTGCTCAATTTTGGAAACAGCAGGGAGTCAGCCGAGTTATTTTGGCCCGGGAACTTTCTTTAGCTGAAATAAAAGAGATTGATCAGCAAGTTGATATTTCTTTAGAAGCATTTATTCATGGAGCAATGTGTATTTCTTATTCAGGGCGCTGCTTATTAAGTAATTATATGATTGACCGTGATTCTAATCGTGGGAATTGTGCCCATTCCTGCCGCTGGAAGTATAGTTTAATGGAGGAACAACGACCAGGTGAATATTATCCTATTGAAGAAGATGAGCAGGGGACTTATATTTTTAATTCTAAAGATTTGTGTATGATTGAGCACATCCCAGAGTTAGTAGACTCAGGTTTAGATAGCTTAAAAATTGAGGGTCGAATGAAAAGTTTGCATTATGTAGCTACAGTGACTAATGTTTATCGTCGGGCTTTAGATCATTATGCTCAAAACCCAGACAATTATAATTATCAAGAACAGTGGCTAACTGAATTGCAAAAGATTAGTCACCGCCATTATACTACAGGATTTTATTTTGGTTATCCAGGTGGTAGCGAGCAGAATTATGAAACATCAGGTTATTCTAGAAGTTATGATTTTATGGGGGTAGTGCAGGATTATAATGCTGCGACTCAAGAGGCGGTAATTGAAGTTAGGAATAAGTTCTTCCAGGGAGATGAAGTTGAGATTTTTGGTCCTCAAACGGTAACCTTTTCACAAACTATTGAAACTATGGAAAATGAAGAAGGATTAGAGATAGAAGAGGCACCTCATCCTAAACAATTAATTACTGTTAAAGTGAAGAATGAAGTACACAAATATGATTTAGTGCGCCGCCAGAAAGAGGATATAGTGAAATAGAGATAAAGTTTTAAATTCCTAAAATTAAGACTTTAATAGAGGAGTTAACTTACAATGGATAATACATTGATGATTGAAGTAGAAGTGACGAAGAAAGAAGGTCAGTTAACATTTGCTAATAATGTGCTTAAAGCCTATGAAGGACTAGCAACAGTTACAGTAGTAGGTACAGAAAGTGATCGTGGGAAGTTAGAGTTAAGAGTTACTCCTACTACTAAGCCAGAGGTTTTAGAAATAGTGCGTGATTTGGAAGAAAAATTAGATTTAGAAATATTAAAAATTGAATAATAATTTACTTAGGACAGGCACAATCAACTATTACCTTTCATATAAATATAACTAGAGGAGTCTAATTGGGAGGTGGTTAAGTTGCTAGTGCCTGTTTTTTTAATTGAATTAGGAGCAAAATTGGTAGATAGCTTAATGACTCTTATTTCATATATCTCTAGTGGGACAGTATTTCCTCATCCTTTATCTAAAGAAGAAAAGGATGAATAT
>JBNJFD010000046.1:0-12515 GCA_051746525.1 Bacillota bacterium
AAGGGCGAATAGCTCAGTTGGGAGAGCACCTGCCTTACAAGCAGGGGGTCACAGGTTCGAGCCCTGTTTCGCCCACCATTTATAACTGTCAACTAAATACTTGGAGGGGTTCCTGAGTTGGTCAAAGGGAGCAGACTGTAAATCTGCCGGCGCTGCCTTCAGAGGTTCGAATCCTCTCCCCTCCACCATTTAATCATATAGCGTGCGAAAGTAGCTCAGTTGGTAGAGCGTCTCGTTGCCAACGAGAAGGTCGCGGGTTCGACTCCCGTCTTTCGCTCCATATTTTATTTAGCCTTGTTATCTTAAGTGATGGCAAGGTTTTTTATTATTTAAAATTTATTAATATTTAAACAGGACTTTATTATTTGTTATTGAAATAATATAAATAAGATATTTTTATTAATTTTTTGCCTGTGGAGGTAATAATAGTGAATGAAAATAAAGAAACTAATAACAAAACTCAAAAAAATAATTGTAATGGTAAGGCTAAAGTTAAAATATTAGGTGAATATTATGTAATAAAAAGTGATGGAACTGAGGAATATATTAATAATATTGCTTCTTTTGTAGACCACCATTTATCAAAAATAAAGTCCAATTGTTGTGCTATGCCTAGAAATAGGTTGTTTTTACTAGGTTTAATGAATTTAGCTGATGATTTATATGAAAACCAAAATAAAGTAGAACAATTAGAGAAAAAAGTTAATGAGTTAAAAAGAGAAAATAGGAAATTAAAGAATTCTAATAATGAATTAACAGAAAAACATAAGGAATTAAAAACGGATTATCAAGAGATGGAGGAAGAATATAATGAATTCTTAGATTTAGTAGAAGAAAAAGGAGGATTAGATTGAATTTAAACATAGTTGATTTTGGAATACTAATTGTAATTGTTTTTTTTGCTTATAGAGGGTATAGTTCAGGATTAATTAATCAGGTAACTTCATTAGTTGCTATGGTTTTTGGAATTTATTTTGCTAGTGAGCAATATAAAATCTTTGCCGATGCTATTAGCGATAAGTTTGAATTAGCTAGTGGAATAAGCCAATTGTTAGCCTTTAGTTTATTAGTGATTATTGTGAGTTTATTGATTAATTATTTAGGACATTTATTAAGCGGTTTACTTGATTTAGTTTTTTTATCTATTGTTGATAATGTAGCAGGTTCTTTTTTTGGTTTAATTAAAGGTGTGGCAATTATTTATGTTTTAGTATTAGTGCTTATAAATTTACCAATTAATATTGTAGAGCAGTATTTATCTGATTCTGTAGTCGTAACTTTATTATTAGATCATGTAAATCCTTTATTTACTGAAAAAATAAATGGGTTAATCAATTAGTGAAAGAATAATATATAATTCAAATATGAGTTTAATATTAAGTAACATTGCTAAGCTATTAAAGATAAAATTGAGGTTTATTAAATAGACTAGTAAAAAATAAAGAAATTAGAAAGTGGACACAGGAGGCTGATGTAGTTAATGGATCAACATGCTTTGAATGTTTTAAATTTTTCTGAAATAAAAGATCAAGTAAGAAAGCATATTACTTCTGATTTAACAGAGTTATTAATAGATAATTTAGAAGTAAGTACAGATTTGGATTATATTCAGGAGCGTCAAAAAGAAGTAACACAAACAAAAAAGATTTTAATTAGAGAAGATACTCCGCCAATAAGAGGGATTAAAGATATTAGAGCATCTTTAGAGAAATCAGAGAAAAGTATGATGCTCGAAGGGGAGCAACTATTAGATATTGTAACAACATTAGAAGTTGGTCATGATTTAAGTAATTATTTTTCTAATTTAGAAGATGAAGATGGGCAATATGAAAAGATGATAAGAATTGCTAGTAAAATTGGTAATTTTGCCTCTTTAACTGGGCAGATTAGAAAAGCTATTGATGATCAAGGAGAAGTTAAAAGCTCGGCTAGTTCTAAATTGAGAAGAATTAGACATAAAATTCAAAATTGCAAAGATAATATTAGAAATAAATTAAACTCTTTAATTCATTCTAGCAGGTTAGAAAAATATATTCAAGAAGCAGTAGTTACTATTCGAGATGGTCGCTATGTAATTCCAGTAAAAGTAGAGCATCAAAATGAAATTGATGGGTTAATTCATGATCAATCTGCTAGTGGGCAGACAGTATTCATTGAGCCTACTTCAGTAGTAGAGATAAATAATAAGCTGCGGCAATTATTAGCTGAAGAAAAGCAGGAGATAAAAAGGATTTTGCAGGAGTTGACTTTGTTAGTTAAAGAAGAAACAGTAGAAATAAAAGCAACTTTGAAACTTTTAATTGGGATAGATTTTATTATTGCTAAAGCTCGTCATAGCTTAGAATTAAATTGCTCGGAGCCATTATTGAATGAAGAGCAAGAAACTAAATTAATTAAGGCTAGACACCCCTTATTAACTGGTGATGTTGTTCCAATTGATGTTGAGTTAGGAACTGATTTTGATACTTTAGTGATTACTGGGCCAAATACTGGTGGTAAAACTGTTACTTTAAAAACAATTGGCTTATTAACTTTAATGGCTCAATCTGGGCTGCATATTCCAGCTTTATCAGGTTCAGAAGTAGGGATCTATCATCAAATTTATGGAGATATAGGTGATGAACAGAGTATAAAACAAAATTTAAGTACTTTCTCTTCTCACATGAATCAAATTATTAAAATAATTGAAGAGTCAGATGATAGATCTTTGGTTTTATTAGATGAATTAGGAGCAGGGACTGATCCTATAGAAGGTGCTGCTTTAGGTATGGCGATATTGGATTATCTGCATAATAAAAATGTTAAAACTGTAATTACAACGCACTATACTCAATTAAAAACTTATGCGTATAATAATTCTGGGGTAGAGAATGCATCTGTAGAATTTGATGTAGAGACTTTACAACCAACGTATAATTTACAAATGGGACTACCTGGTCGGAGTAATGCTTTTCAAATTGCTAATCGTTTGGGATTAAAGAATGAAATCATTACTCGTGCTGAAAAGTTTTTAGACCAGGAAGATATTGAAATAGATCGAGTTATTAAAGAAATTGAAGAGGATAAAAAAGAATATGAAGAAAAAAGAAAGCAAGCTCAAGAGGACCAACAAAAAGTAGAGGAATTAAAAGAAGAGTATCAACAGAAACTTCAAAAATTAGAAGAACAAAAACGTCGTGAGTTAAAAGAAGCTTACCGAGAAGCTGATAAAATAATAAAAAGAGCTAAACAGCGAGCAGAGAATATAATTTCTGATTTGAAGGAGAAACAGCAGTTAAGTGATAGAGAAATTGAAGAGGCTAGAAGTGGATTGAGAGAAGAAAGAAAAGATCTTAAAAAATCTAAAAAAGAATTATTAAAAACCACTAAAGAACAGACCGAGTTGCCTGATGTAGAAGAAGGAGATCAAGTTAAAATTGATAGTGTTAATCAAACTGGTGAAGTAATCGAAGTGGATTCTAATAAGGAAGAGGCTGTAGTACAGGCAGGGATTATGAAAGTTACAGTGGACTTAAAAGAATTAACAAAAGTGAAGAAAGATAAGGCTAAGCAAAAGTCTAAACCAGGCAAAGTTAATATTAGCCGTGTGAAGGAAGAAAAAGCAAAGAATATCTCCCCTAAATTAGATTTAAGAGGGATGAGAGCAGTAGAAGCTAAAGATAAACTGCTTAAATATTTAGACGATGCTATGTTAAGTAATTTAAATCAATTAGAAATTGTGCATGGTAAAGGAACAGGAACTTTAAGAGAAGTAGTAACAGAAACATTAAATGATTATCGTGGAATTAAAGATTATAGATTAGGGAGACCTAAAGAAGGTGGAACAGGAGTTACAATTGTTGATTTGCAATAAGTTATGAGTCAGGAAAGGGAGTATTGAGTTTGAATTAAAACAGCCTTGGGGAATATTCCCCAAGGCTGTTTTTTTGCTGTGGTTTTAGCTCACGATTCAGAGCTAATAATTAATAGCTAATATTACTTATTGAGGATATTAAAAAAGTCTAGAATTCTATCTTTGACTTTCTTTTCTTTTTCTTCAGGCTTGTGCTCAGAGCATTCTTCTTTAGGAACAGTTTTATAAACATAATCGCCTTGTTCATCAGTTATAGGTTTTTTAGAACCTGATTCATATTTTTTTATAGGGACTTCATTTTTGTCTACTAAATACCCAGTATCGATTTGATAGGAAAACTCTTTTATTTCTTCATCAGGACAGTATTTAGTAGCTATTTTATTCGTTGAAGTATCAATTTTTATAGTTTCAGTTGCTTTATGAACTGTACATTTTTCTTCTGGAGCTTGATTTTTAATAAATAGTTCTTCTTGATGTGTTTGTGATGGACAGTATTGATTTGGAAGCTGTCCGCTTTCAATACAGATTTCTTTAGTAATTACATTATTAGGTTTAGAGAATTCTTTAATAGGTTTGTTTTTAGTAACTTGCTGCATATAATCCCCCCATAATTTAGCAGCATCACCACTAGAAACAGTCTGGGTAATTACTTTACCATCTTCATTTTTCATTACATCACCTGATTCATCTTTTTTAGGATATTCCATTTTTCGTGGTTGGTCTTCTCCAATCCAAATGTTAGTAACAAAATTAGGTGTATATCCTATGAACCAAGCGTCACTATAATCTGAAGTAGTACCTGTTTTCCCTGCAGTAGGACGATTTAACTTTGCTCTCCAGCCAGTTCCCCAAACTAAAGGTCCTCTAGATACAGCGGATTTTAACATATCAGTAATTAAATAAGCAACACCTTCATCGAGCACTACCTGTTTCTTAGTCTCATTTTCTGCTTCCTTATTCCAAATTAATGTGCCGTGATTATCATAGACTTTTGTAATAGAAATAGGATTAGTTTTAATTCCTCCAGTTGCAAAAACTCCATAGGCTTGAGTCATATCTAAAGGAGTTACTCCTTTAGTTAATCCTCCTAGTGCAAGGGCCAAATTTTTATCTTCTTCAATTAAACTGCTAATACCTAAATTTTTTGTTGTGTTCATGGTATCAGTAACCCCAACTTCATCTAATAATTTAACTGCCATAACATTAATTGATTTGGCTAATCCCATTCTTAAAGTAGTTGGTCCTAAATATTCATTATCATGATTTTTAGGCATCCAAGTGTCTCCATCTTTAAATGTAGTGTTGTATTTTTTAAGAGTATCATCAAGTACATTTCCTGTGCCGTAGCCTTTTTCAATTGCAGTTGTATAAACAAAGGGTTTAAAGGCCGACCCTGGCTGTCTATAAGCTTGGGTAACTCGATTGAATTTATCATCACCGCGCCCTCCAACCATAGCTTTAATATGACCATTATTAGGGTCTACAGTAACTAAACTCAATTGAGGTTGTTTATCACCATGACCCTCTTTTTTTTCAATAGTAGGAATAGAATTGTTTTTGAGCGCATTTTCAATAGATTGATTAGCTTGTTTCTGCATCTTCATATCTAAAGTAGTATGAACTTCTAAGCCTCCTGTATAAACTCTTTGGGCACCAAATTTATCAATTAATTTTTTTCTAATGTGAGTGATAAAATAAGGTGCTAATTTCCCATCATCTTCTTTAGGTCGTTCTAATTCTATAGGTTTTTTCTTAGCTTTTTGTGCTTCTTGTTTAGTAATATATCCTTGTTCAGTCATTTTATTAAGAACAATATTCCTTCTTGTTTTAGCAGCTTTTTTATTGCGGTAAGGAGAATAATAATTAGGAGCTTTAATTAATGCAGCTAACAAAGCGCTTTCTGATAAATTCAAATCTTCAACATTTTTATTAAAATAAAATTTAGCAGCACTCTGAGCTCCATAAGTGCTATGACCTAAAAATATTTCATTAAGATAAAATTCTAAAATTTCGTTTTTAGTGTACATTCTTTCAAATTGCAAAGCAATATACATTTCTTGTAGTTTGCGAGAAAACAATTTATCATGAGTTAACAATGTGTTTTTAGCTAGTTGTTGGGTAATAGTACTAGCACCTTCTACTTTAGCCATATGCTTCAAATCTACCCAGATTGCTCTAAGTATTCCCTTGAAATCTAGTCCATGATGATTTCTAAATCGTTCATCTTCTATAGCTACTACAGCATGTTGCAAATCATTGGGGAGTTGATCCAAATCTACATAGGTTCTATTTTCTTCATATAATCTGGTTATAGGTTTTCCATTAGAAGCATAGATAATGGTGCTTTCACTAGTTTTCCATTGACCATAATCCGAAATATCTGGGCTTTCTTTAATAACCCAGGTGACTATTCCAATTGAACTGCCAAGTAAAATTGCAAAGATTAATATAGTAAGAATTATAGCTAGTTGCTTAAATTTTTGTTTTTTAGTACTCATAGCAACCTCCTTTCTAAAACTTATTATAACATAAAATTTCATTTATATATAGTGGTTCTCTGATTATTTTTAATTAATTGTTAATTATAAATTGTAAATGATTGATATTTGAATTTAATTGTGATAAAATTCAGGTTGAATAACTGTATTTAGGAGGCTATATAATGGAATTTGCAGAGCAATTAGAGATTATTAAGCGAGGTTGTGCAGAAATAATTGGTGAAGATGAATTAGTAGAAAAATTAAAAGAGGTAAAAAAAGAAAATAGACCGTTAAAAGTTAAATTAGGATTAGACCCAACTGCCCCTGATATTCATTTAGGGCATACTGTAGTATTACAGAAGCTAAAGCAGTTTCAAGAGTTAGGACACGAAGTTTATTTGTTAATTGGAGATTTTACGGGGATGATCGGAGATCCAACTGGAAAATCTGAAACAAGACAGCAGTTAACAGAAGAGGAAGTTGAAAAGAATGCAGAAACTTATAAACAGCAGATGTTTAAAGTATTAGACCCTGAAAAAACAAAAGTTATATTTAATAGTCAGTGGTTTTCAGATTTAGATTTTAGTGATGCAATTGAGCTTTCTTCTCAGTATACAGTAGCTAGAATGTTAGAGCGAGAAGATTTTGCTAATCGTTATCAAAATAATCAGCCAATTAGTATTCATGAGTTTTTCTACCCTATTTTGCAGGCTTATGACTCAGTTGCTATAGAAGCAGATGTTGAATTAGGAGGAACTGATCAAAAGTTTAATTTATTAGCAGGTAGAAAACTGCAAAAAGAATATGGCCAAGAACCGCAAGCAATTGTAATGATGCCTTTATTAGAAGGATTAGATGGGGTTAATAAAATGAGCAAGAGTAAAGATAATTACATAGGTATTGATGAAAGCCCTAAAGAGATGTACGGTAAAACAATGTCGTTACCTGATGAATTGCTTGCTAGATATTTTGAGTTAATAACAGATATTTCTTTAGAAGAGTTAGAAAAGATTAAAAGTGGATTAGAAGACGGTAGTTATCATCCAATGAAAGCTAAAAAAAGGTTGGCTAAAGAAATTGTAACTGAATATCATGATGCTGAGGCAGCAGCAAAGGCTGAAGCAGAATTCCAGAAAATATTCAAGCAAGGTGGAGTTCCAGATGATATTAAAGAAATAGAAATAGAGGAGTCAGAATTAGAAAATGGAGAAATGTGGATTGTTGATTTAGTAGATGCTACAGGGCTAGTGGATAGCAAAAGCCAAATTAGAAGATTGATTAAACAAGGAGCAGTTAGATTTAATGATCAGAAGCGCGAGAAAATTAATATAGATATAGAAATAGAAGATGAGATGATTATTAGAGTAGGAAAAAAAAGATTTGCTAAAATAATTTTAAAATAAATCAGCACAGAGCCACTCTGCTTATAATATTATATTATAAGGGGTGGTTATTTTGCTTAATGCTTTAAAAAGAAAGTTAATATTGGTTTTTTTCTTAATATTGATTATAGTGATATTTACAATTGTGCTGATTGAATTAACTTTACAGCCAATTTTACATAATGTATGCGAAGCTAAAATAACAGGAATGTTAACTAAAATGATTAATATAGCTGTGAATAATAAGACAGATGCTATGACTTACAATGATTTAGTCAGCATCAAAACTAATCAGCAGGGGCAAATAATTTTAATGCAGCCTAATTTACAGGTGATTAATGATTTGTCATCTGAGATTGCTTTGAAATTGCAGGACTTACTAGACCAAGAGAATAATAGATTGATTAACATACCAATCTCACGTATTTTTGGGGTTGAGGTTTTGTCCAAATTAAGTCCTGCCTTAACTGCTAAAATTATTCCCTATGGAGCTGTAACTACTAATATAGTAGATACTTTTGAAGCGGTAGGGATTAATCAAAGCCGGCATAAAATTTATTTGCAAGTAGAAGCTAAAGTAAAGGTTGTACTCCCTTTAGTAGGAACAGATATTAAAGTGTTAACCAATGTGCCTTTAAGTGAAGCTGTAATTGTGGGGCAAGTTCCTGAAGTTTATGTGGGAGTAGATAATGGTATTTTCAAAAAATAGTTTAATGGTCGTGAGTCCATTTTATTATGTAGAAGGTCAATAGATTTATGTTGGCAAATATTAGAAAGGAGGGTCAAAACCGTAGCAATTCCTCTCCACCCAATACATAGTTCGGCTGGAGTTTCCTTGCTATATTTCAGATGAATAAATCTAAAGGCAGCAATTTTATAAAAGGGGCTATAACATTAAGTGTAGCAGGATTAATTGCTAAGTTAATGGGGTTTAGTTATAGAATAGTTCTTCCCCGAATAATTGGAGCAGAAGGAGTGGGGTTATATCAGTTAGCTTATCCCATTTATACTTCTTTATTAGTGATTTCTACTTCTGGTCTTCCGGTAGCTTTGGCGAAATTGATTTCTGATAGAATAGCTAAAAAAGAACATCGGTCGGCATTTATGATTTTTAAAGTAGGGCGCAGGATAAGTGTTATTATGGGGATATGTTTATCATTGTTAATGATTTTTTTGGCTCGACCGATAATAAATATTTTTCAATGGGATTCTAGAGTAATTTATTCTGTGGTAGCAATAGCTCCGGCGATATTTTTTGTTTCAATTATGTCTACTTATCGAGGTTTTTTTCAAGGGTTGCAGGATATGGCTCCAACAGCTTATTCGCAGGTGATTGAACAGTTTATAAGGATTGTTTCAATGGTTATTTTAGTATATTTATTATTACCTTATGGAATAGAAATGGCCGCTGCAGGGGCTACTTTTGGAGCAGTTACTGGTGCGGCTGCTGGACTCTTGATTTTAATTTATATTTATTTTAGAAGAAGGGAAAAAATATGGGACTTTGTTAATACAGGCTCGATTGTTGATTTTAATTCGTGGGAGATAGCTAAAAAAATTGTTTATTTAGCTGTTCCAGTCACTTTTGGTGCTTTAATATTGCCTTTAATGAGCTTTGTTGATGCAGCAATTGTACCAACTAGGTTGCAGACAGCTGGTTTTAATAATTCCCTAGAATTATATGGTCAATTATCAGGGATGGCTTTGGTTTTAGTGCGTCTTCCTACAATGTTTACTATAGCTTTAGCAACTAGTTTAGTACCTGCCATTTCAGAAGCTTTTGCTATAAATAATGAACAACTGATTAAAAGCAGGACTGAAAGTGCTTTGCGCTTAGCTGTTTTAATAGGTTTACCTGCCTCTGTTGGTTTGTTTATTTTGGCTAAACCATTAACGACTGTAATCTTTGGTAACGCTAAAGCAGCGGTTCCACTACGCTTTGTTTCTTGGGGGGTATTATTTATAGCCTTAAAACAAACTACTTCTGCTGTTTTGCAAGGGCTGGGGAAGCCTATTGTTTCAGCTCGTAATTTGCTAGTAGGAGCAGTTTTTAATGCTATAATAAATTATACTTTAACTGCATTACCTCAATTTGGGATTAGAGGTGCTGCTTTGGGGACAGTAACGGGGTTTGCTATAGCTGCTTTTTTAAATATATATTATGCTAAAAAACATATTAAGTTTGAACTTAATTTTATGCAGATTTTTATTAAACCATTATTAGCAGTAGGTATTATGGCCTTTTTTGTTCTTAAAGGATTTGATTTGATGCAAAAAATTTATGGGTCCTTTTTTGATCAATACTACATCTTAAGTACTTTTTCTGCAGTTTTTATTGGTGCAGGAGTATATTTGTTTTTATTGTTACTTTTACAAGAAATAAAATATAGTGATATAGTTTTAATTCCTAAAATAGGTAAAAAGATTGCTGATGTTTTATTTGATTTTGGTTTAGTAAAAAAATAAAAAAGAAAACCACTAAAGAATTAAGAGGAGATGCAGTATGAAATCAAAACTAAAGTATGGGATAAAAAAAATATTAAATTTTGTGCACTTTCATCAAAACTCAGATAAAAAGGATATTTTTATTTTTTCTACTTTTCGTAGTGGCTCTACTTGGCTAGAGGAAATAATTAAAAGTCAGCCAAGAATTAAATTCCCAGTGTCACCTAATAAAATAGAATTTTTAGATAATATAGATTCTTATTATAAATTAATCAGACCGCAACCTTACTATATTCACTTAAGTAAAAAAGAAAAAGAAATTTTAAAAGACTATGTTATGAAGGCTTCGCGGGGAGAAATTGTTTATGGTAGGCGTTATGTTAATTTATTTTCTACACACCATAGTTTTATTACTGATAGGTCTGTGTTTAGATTATTGAGATCTTGTTATTTATTGGATTGGTTTAAGAAAACTTTTAATTGTCATATTATATATTTAGTGCGCCATCCTATTGCTACTTGTTTATCGCGGAAAAAGGTGTGGGAGAATTCTACTAACCCTTCTTATTGGAGCTTTAAAATTGAACATTTTTTGCAGTCGGATTATTTTCGAGCAAATTATTTAAAGCAAGGTTTGGGAAAGTTTTTACAAGAGCAGGTACCACGAAGTACTGAATTAGAAAAATTTGTAATCAGCTGGTGTTTAGAAAATTTATCTTTATTAAGGCGAGTTCAAAAGTTAGAAGGGCAGACTGATTTTATTTTTTTGACTTATGAAGATTTGCTCTTAAACTCCACAAAAGTAATAAACTATTTAAGAGACAAATTACAATTAGAAGATTTAGATAAGATGTTAGCTCAAGTAAATATACCTTCGAGTACAGTTAAATACAGTGATGATAGAACAAAATCTAATTTCAAGAGTTCTACTTATGATAAAGAATTTTTACTAAAGAAATGGGAAAAAGAAGTATCAAAAAAAGAAGAAAAGAAAATTTTTGACATTATAAATCAATTTGGGATTAATATTTATAAAGTTAATAGTTTTATGCCTGAAGAAAAATATTTACTGCCCACAAATTTTAAATAAATATTAGTATTCTTCGAAAACCAAAAAATGGATACAGGATATTCACATGTTTAGTTTGCCAAAGGGTCTCAGCCGAGGACTCTTTTTTATTTTTTGTATGATTGTTTAAGCAGTAGTAAATAATAATAAACAGACTAAACAATTAGTGGGGGAATAATTTTGACTAGTAAAGAAAAAAAGCTAATTTTATTATTAATAGTTGCTTTAGCAATTTACTTTTTATATTTAGTGCGTGGAATACTACTGCCTTTTGTTTTAGGATTGTTTTTAGCTTTGGTTTTAGAACCAGTAATTAATTTTTTAGTAACTAGAACTATGCCGCGGATGGGAGCTTTAGTGTTTGTATTTGGGATATTGCTCACTTTGTGTGCAGTGATAGCATTTATCTTTATTCCAGCAGTACTTGGAGAATTAAATGATTTAGCAAGTAAAATCCCAGATTATTTTTCGGAATTAGAAAGCCTAGTAGAGCAGTTGAATAATCGTTATCAAGCTGTAGAAATGCCACAAAGTTTGGATGTTATTTTCAATAAAATGATAGAGCGTTTAGAAAGAACCGGGATGCAATTTGTAGAAAGAACTAGTCAAGTTTTAATTGCACTATTATCAAGGTCTTTTAGTTTGCTTTTAGCACCAGTATTAGCATTTTATATTTTAAAAGATTTAGAAGTAATTAAAAATAATCTTTCAGCGATAATTCCTCGTAATTATCGCCAAGGCGTACAAAAACTATTAACTAAAATCAATCAATCTTTATTTGAATTTATGAAGGGGCAATTAATTATTAGTTTTTCTGTAGGATTCTTATCAATTATAGGACTTTATTATTTAGAGATTAAATTTTATTTAGTGATTGGTATTTTGGCAGGCATTCTAAACATTATACCTTATATAGGACCTATTTTTGCTGTAGTGCCTGCAGTTTTAATTGCTTCTTTTACTTCTTTCAAATTGGCTGCTTCAGTTATTATATTATTTATTATTATCCAACAGTTAGAAGGAGCAGTAATCTCACCTAAAATTATGGGCTCTAAGGTGGGGTTGCATCCTTTAATTATAATTTTTGCTCTATTAGTGGGGGGAGAACTACTTGGAATTTTTGGGATGATGATTGCTATTCCAGTTACAGTAATGATTAAAGAGTTCTTACATTACATTTTAATAGAGCTGTTGGTTTCTGTTGACAAGAGATAGCATTTCTAGTATCATATAAAATAAGTTTGAGTATCAAAAGACAATTCAGAATTGATAAGCAATAAGTAAAG